>JAPLPC010000546.1 GCA_026400425.1 Hyphomicrobiales bacterium
CATCGCCTGGATGGCATGGACGCTGCCGACTGCGATCTTCTTCGCGGCGCTGGCGCTCACGCTCGCGACCATGACCGTGCTCGCCGTCCGTTATCCGGAAGCCGAGCGGGTCGGCATCCTGCGCATTCCCACCACCCGCGGCGATCGGCTGTTCCTGTCGCTGATCGCCGCTGCGGTGATTCATCTGTTGTGGATCGCCTTTGTCGGCAGTGATCCCGTCGCCACGCTGCCAATCGGCGAGGAGGGGCTCGAGATTTCCAATCTCTGGTTCGCGACACTGATTTCGCTGGCATCAGCCGTGGCAATCTTTCGCACCGTCTGACCAGTCTGGACTGCAGGCACGGGATAATCCCGGCCTGAACACATGGGAGGAAGCTATGAGGCACCTGACGACACCGGCCCGTCGCCCGACGCGCCACATCATGATGACCAGCGCCTGCGCGCTGATCGCCGCGACGGCGCTGCTTGCCGCCCCGGCCAAGGCGGATGATGCCATCATCCAGAAATGGATCGACAGCGAATTCCAGCCCTCGACGCTGTCGAAGGCCGACCAGCTGAAGGAGCTGCAGTGGTATGCGAAGGCGGCCGAGCCGTTCAAGGGCATGGAGATCAACGTCGTCTCCGAAACCATCACCACGCACGAATATGAATCGCGCACGCTGGCCAAGGCATTCTCGGAAATCACCGGCATCAAGCTGAAGCACGACCTGATCCAGGAAGGCGACGTGGTCGAGAAGCTGCAGACCCAGATGCAGTCCGGCAAGAACGTCTATGACGGCTGGATCAACGACTCGGATCTGATCGGCACGCACTTTCGTTATGGCCAGACCATCGCGCTGTCGGATTACATGACCGGCGAAGGCAAGGACGTCACCTCGCCGTCGCTCGACATCAAGGACTTCATCGGCACGTCGTTCACGACCGGGCCTGACAAGAAGATGTATCAGCTGCCCGACCAGCAGTTCGCCAACGTCTACTGGTTCCGCTACGACTGGTTCACCAATGCCGAATACAAGTCGAAGTTCAAGGCCAAGTATGGCTACGATCTCGGCGTGCCCGTGAACTGGTCGGCCTATGAGGACATCGCCGAGTTCTTCACCAACGACATCAAGGAAATCGGCGGCACCAAGGTCTATGGCCACATGGACTACGGCAAGAAGGATCCTTCGCTCGGCTGGCGCTTCACCGATGCCTGGCTGTCGATGGCCGGCAATGGCGACAAGGGCCTGCCGAACGGCTTGCCCGTCGATGAATGGGGCATCCGCATGGAAGGCTGCCGTCCGGTCGGCTCCTCCGTCGAGCGCGGTGGCGACACCAACGGTCCGGCTGCGGTCTATTCGATTGCGAAATATCTCGACTGGATGAAGAAATATGCCCCGCCGCAGGCGCAAGGCATGACCTTCTCGGAGTCGGGCCCGGTGCCGGCACAAGGCAATATCGCCCAGCAGATCTTCTGGTACACCGCCTTCACCGCCGACATGGTGAAGCCAGGTCTGCCGGTGATGAATGCCGATGGCACGCCGAAGTGGCGGATGGCACCATCGCCCCATGGCTCCTACTGGAAGGAAGGCATGAAGCTCGGCTATCAGGACGTCGGTTCGGGCACGCTGCTCAAGTCGACCCCGCCGGATCGCCGCAAGGCCGCCTGGCTCTATCTGCAGTTCATCACCTCCAAATCGGTGTCGCTGAAGAAGAGCCATGTCGGACTGACCTTCATCCGTGAAAGCGACATCTGGGACAAGTCGTTCACCGAACGTGCGCCGAAGCTCGGCGGTCTGATCGAGTTCTATCGCTCGCCGGCCCGCGTGCAGTGGTCGCCGACCGGCAACAACATCCCGGACTATCCGAAGCTGGCACAGCTGTGGTGGCAGAATATCGGCGATGCAGCGTCGGGTTCGAAGACGCCGCAACAGGCGATGGACTCGCTGGCAGCGGCGCAGGATTCCGTGCTGGAGCGTCTCGAGCGTTCGAAGGTGCAGGGTGACTGCGGTCCGAAGCTCAACAAGAAGGAGACCGCGGAGTTCTGGTACAACAAGTCCGCCAAGGACGGCAATTTCGCGCCCCAGCGCAAGCTGGCCAACGAGAAGCCGAAGGGCGAGACGGTGGACTACGACACCCTGATCAAGTCGTGGCCCGCCACCCCGCCAGAAAAGCGCGCCTCGGCGAATTGAGCTCCTGACTAACCTCTCCCCGCTTGCGGGGAGAGGTCGCCCGTAACATGCGCAGCATGTGGAGGGCGGGTGAGGGGGACTCTCCATTCGTTCCGCGCTTTGCGGAGGCTCCCCCTCATCCGTCGTCGCTGCGCGCCGCCACCTTCTCCCCGCAAGCGGGGATAAGCAAAAAAGGCCGGGAGCGATCCCGGCCTTTTTAAACTTCTGATCCATCTCCTGCCGCCGTCATTGCGAGAAGCGTAGCGACGAAGCAATCCAGCTCTTGGCTTTCTGGATTGCTTCGCTGCGCTCGCAATGACGACC
>JAPLPC010000502.1 GCA_026400425.1 Hyphomicrobiales bacterium
TCGCGCGTCTGTCACGTTCTGATCAGCCCTGTTGGCGCCATCGTCAATGGCCTTGAAGTGCTCGATGACAACCCGAAGCCGGAGGATAAAGAGTTCGCGCTCGACCTCATCCGCAAGAGCGCGAAGACGGCGTCGGCGCGTCTGCAGTTCTGCCGTCTGGCTTTCGGTGCCGCGGGTTCGGCAGGGGCACAGATCGACCTCGGCGATGCGCAGAACATGGCGCGCGGGCACCTCGAAGACAACAAGACCAAGATCGAGTGGAATCTGCCGCGGCTGTTGCTGCCGAAGAACAGGGTCAAGCTGCTGCTCAACATGATGATCATCGCGCAGCAGACCATTCCGCGCGGCGGCGTGCTGAAGGTCGATCCGCTCGGCGAGGGCGAGCCCACCGGTTTTCGCATCACCGCCACCGGCATCAATGCGCGACTGCCGCAGAACATCGTCGAGATGCTCACCGATGCCCATGCCGTACAGCCATACTACACGCGGCTGCTCGCCGAGGGCTCTCAGCTGAAGGTCTCGATGGCTCTGGAGAACGAGGCTGCCGTCATCACGGCTTCCTGACGACGTTCAGCTACCGCTAATTTAACGATCTATTTACGGGTCGCCCATCCGGGCGGCCCGTTTTCGTTCAGGCGCAATGGTTCAACACCTTCTGCTCGCTCTTTCACGGAATGCTCAACTAATATTAAACGCTTTGCGGTGAGAGTGACGTCACTTCGATAAGAGTCACGCGACGGCGCGGACTCCGATTGTGTGAAGGCTTACTTTCATGGACGATCTTCTCCGCGAATTCTTGACGGAAACCAACGAAAGCCTGGACACGGTTGATAACCAGCTTGTCCGCTTCGAGCAGGATCCGAATAACGCGAAAATTCTCGATAATATTTTTCGCTTAGTTCATACGATTAAAGGTACTTGCGGCTTTCTCGGGCTGCCTCGTTTGGAGGCGTTGGCCCATGCTGCCGAAACATTGATGGGCAAATTCCGCGACGGGATGCCCGTGACAGGCGAAGCGGTGACGCTGATCCTGACCACCATCGATCGCCTGAAAGAGATCCTCGGCCAGCTCGAGGCGACCGAAGCCGAGCCCGAGGGCGTCGACGAAGATCTCATCGGTGATCTGCATCACATGGTCGAAAAGGGCATGGACGCGATGAACGGTGCCGCTGTATCCGCGGCGCCCGAGCCGGTCGTTGCCGAGTCGCCCCCGCTGCAGGTGCAGACGCTGGAACGTGAGCTGCGCCCCGGCGAAGTCTCGCTCGACGATCTCGAACGGGCCTTCCAGGAAACCGAAACCGAAATTCATCCCGTCGTTGTCGCTCCCGCCCTTGCGCCGGTCGCTGCCGTCGTGCCAGCCGTTGTTGCTGCCGAGCAGAAGCCTGCGGCTCCCGCTGCTGCGGCCGCGCCGGCTGTCAGAAAGAAGACGGCTGTCGAGGTCGATCAACCGGAGAACACCGACAAGGTTGCCAACCAGTCGATCCGCGTCAATGTCGATACGCTCGAACATCTGATGACCATGGTTTCGGAGCTGGTGCTGACCCGCAACCAGCTGCTCGAAATCTCGCGTCGCCATGAAGACACCGAATTCAAGGTGCCGCTGCAGCGTCTGTCCACGGTGACGGCCGAGTTGCAGGACGGCGTCATGAAGACGCGCATGCAGCCGATCGGCAATGCCTGGCAGAAACTGCCGCGCATCGTCCGCGATCTCGCCGGCGAACTCGGCAAGCAGATCGAACTCGAAATGCACGGCGCCGATACCGAACTCGATCGCCAGGTGCTTGATCTCATCAAGGATCCGCTGACGCACATGGTGCGGAATTCGGCGGATCACGGCCTCGAAACACCGGCCGAACGCGCCCAGAACGGCAAGCCGGAGCAGGGCACCATCCGTCTGTCCGCCTATCATGAAGGCGGCCACATCCTGATCTGCATCGCCGACAACGGCCGCGGCCTCAACACCGACCGGATCAAGGCAAAGGCGATCCAGAACGGTCTTGCGAGCGAAGCCGATCTCGAAAAGATGACGGAAGCGCAGATCCACAAGTTCATCTTCGCGCCGGGGTTCTCGACCGCAGCGGCAGTTACCAGCGTGTCCGGCCGCGGCGTCGGCATGGATGTTGTGCGCACCAATATCGATCAGATCGGCGGCACCATCGATATCAAGTCGGTTGCCGGCGAAGGATCCAGCGTCACCATCAAGATCCCATTGACGCTAGCCATCGTGTCCGCACTGATCGTCGAAGCCGGTGGCGATCGCTTTGCGATCCCGCAGCTCGCGGTCGTCGAACTGGTGCGCGCGCGCGCCAATTCGGAGCATCGCATCGAGCGTATCCAGGACACGCCGGTGCTGCGTCTGCGCAACAAGCTGCTGCCACTGATGCACCTGAAGAAGCTGCTGCATA
>JAPLPC010000422.1 GCA_026400425.1 Hyphomicrobiales bacterium
TTACGGTGCTCTATGGCCGCAACGGCGAGATCGAGCACGGCGTGGTGATTTTGCGCACCGCTGCGAATGAGCGGGCGCTCGCGCGGGTGCCGGCGGGAGACCGCGGCACGTTGTCGATGTTGATGGATCAGGACCGGACGCCGGTGGGCGCGACAGGGACTATCAGGACCGCCGGGGATGGGGTGCTGGAGTGGACTGCTGGCTGAGGAGCGTGGGGCTCCCCACCCCGGCCCTCCCCCGCACGCGGGAGAGGGAGAAGAGGGAGCGTCGTGGATAGAGCTCATCAAAGGCTTGTCGTAGTCACAGAGCTTCGGCCCTCGCGCCCCCTCTCCCGCGTGCGNNNNGCGCCCCCTCTCCCGCGTGCGGGGGAGGGTCGGGGTGGGGCTCTCTCCGCGATCACCGCAGCGATGACATCCAGCACACCTTCCCGATTGCCGATCACATCCGTGTTGGAAAATCGCAGCACACGATAGCCGAGCGCTTCGAGCGCGGCCGTCCGCGCCGCATCCAGTCGTTCGCCCTCGTCGGAATAATGCTGGCCACCATCCAGTTCGATAATCACCATGGCGGCATGGCAGACGAAATCGGCGATGTATCTGTCGATCGGCACTTGCCGCCGAAAGCTTGCGCCGATCAAACGATGATCGCGCAGTTCGAACCACAGCAGGCGCTCGGTATCGGTCAGGTTCTTGCGTAGAGCGCGCGCGTTGTTGCGCTGGCGCCGTGGGACTTTCCAGACGGGAGTTCTGGGATCGTCCATGTGAGGTCGGAGTTTGTGGCTGCCCCACCCCGGCCCTCCCCCGCAAGCGGAAGAGGGAGAAGAGGGAGCGTCGCTGATAGCTAATCACAATCCGCTACTACTATCCACATTCTTACGGCGCGCATCTCCAGCGCCCCCTCTCCCGCTTGCGGGGGAGGGCCGGGGTGGGGGCCGCCGCGCGCTCGAAACGACGACGCCCTACCCCTTCACTTCCTTCTTCTCCGTTGCCGCCGTCGGCTTTCCGTTCGTGCCGCCGCCGGTGATGCGGACCTTGTCGCCGTCGTTGAGGCCGTCCGGTGGGGTGATGACGACGCGATCGTCGGCGGTGATGCCGGAGGCGAGTTCGATGTCGCGGCCGAGATCGCGTGCGATGGTCACGGTCTTGAACACGATGCGGTCATCGGCGCCGACGGTGGCGACGCGCATGCCGCTCTTGTTGAAGATGAGCGCACTGGCCGGCACATGCAGCGGCGCCGAGTCCCGCGCCAGGCTCATCTTCACATTGGCATAGCCGCCCGGCAACAACTCGCCGTTGGGATTGTCGAGCACGAGCTGCATGCGGGTGGTGCCAGAGGCGACATCGACCGACTGCGACGAGGCTTCGACCGTGGCCGGGAATGTGCGGGTCGGGTGGTCCGGCACCGAGATGATCGCCTTGGCTCCGATCTTGATCGCCGGCACATAGCTTTGCGGCACGTCGACATAGACGCGCAGCTTGCGGGTGTCGGACACCACGAACATCGCAGCGCCGGTGCCGGTGCCGCCCGAAATCAGCGCGCCGACATCGGTGTTGCGCTGGGTGACGATGCCGTCGAACGGCACGGTGATGTTCTTGTAGTCAGCCAGCGCCTCGAGCCGCTGCACATTGGCGGTGCCGGAATTCACCGCGGCGCGCTTGTTGTTCAGGTCGGCGGTGCGCTCGTCGATCTCCTGCGCCGACACGAAGTTCGACGCCACCAGCGTCTTGCGACGGTTCAGCGTGGCTTCCGACAGCCGCGCCTGCGATTGCTGGCTGACGAGATCGGCACGGGCCTGCAGCAATTGCTGATCGAGATCGGGCGCCTCGATCTCGGCGATCACCTGCCCGGCTTTGACCTGGGCGCCGATATCCGCGCTCCAGCTCTTCAGATAGCCGGAGACGCGGGCGAAGATGGGCGCGCGCGAATAGGCTTCGAGGCGGCCCGGCAGATCGAGGGTGGCATTGAGCACGCGCGCATCGGGCGGTGCCACGGCGACGCTCGGCACCGCCTGCTCCTCCGTCCACGCCTTGAGCTCCGTATCTGTTTTGGCCCGCGCCATGATGCCGGTGACGACGATGGCGCCGGCGGCCACCAGGCCGACCACACCGGCCAGGCCAAGCTTGCGGCGGGACACCGGCGGGTTGTGCTCAGTGGGCATGGGAAATCTCCGGGGCAGCCGCAGCGGCCGAATGTGGATCAGGTGAGGTCGGGTGGCCTGAAGCAGGGTGGCCTTCGGGCGCTTGCTTCTTGTGCACCATGCTGAACACCACCGGCACGAACATCAGTGTGGCGATGGTTGCAAAAATCAAGCCGCCGATGACTGCGCGACCGAGCGGCGCATTCTGCTCGCCGCCCTCGCCGAGCCCCAGCGCCATCGGCGCCATGCCGATGATCATGGCGAGCGCCGTCATCAGGACCGGCCGGAACCGGGTGAAGCCGGCTTCCAGCGCTGCCACGACGGGATCGCCGTGCGTCGCGTAGCGCTCGCGCGCGAACGAAATCACCAGCACCGAATTGGCGGTGGCGACGCCCATGCACATGATGGCGCCGGTCAGAGCCGGCACCGACAGCGTGGTCTGCGTCGTGAACAGCATCCAGACGATGCCGGCCAGCGCCGCCGGCAGCGCGGTGATGATCACGAACGGATCGGACCAGGACTGGAAGTTCACCACGATCAACAGATAGATCAGCACCACCGCACCGAGCAGGCCGAACAGCAGGCCGGAGAAGGCGGAGTTCATGGTTTCGACCTGGCCCAGCAGCACGACATTGCTGCCCTTCGGAACCTCGGCCTTGGTCTCCGCCACGAGCTTGTTGATATCCGCGGCCACCGAACCGAGATCGCGGCCCTGGGTGGTGGCATAGATCTGCACCAGCGACTGGATGTCATATTGCGACACCACCGCATTCGACGATGAGCGCTTGATGGTCGCGATGCCGCCGAGCATCGGCGTGTTGGTGCTGGCATTGACCGCGGTGATCGGCAGCGTTTCCAGGGCGCCCAGCGAATCCATCTTGTATTGCGGCGTCTGCATCACGATGGAATAGGACACGCCATTGTCGGGATTGAGGAAGAATGTCGGCGCCACCTGCGACGAACCGGCGAGATTGACCACCAGACTATTGGTGACGTCACGCTCGGTGAGGCCGACATATTGCGCCCGGGTGCGATCGACATCGATGTTGAAGCCGGGATTGTTCGGCGACTGCTGGATGCGCGCATCGGCAATGCCGGGGATCATGCGCATTTTTGCCAGCAGCTTGTTGGCATATTCGAAATTGGCGGGGAGATTCGCACCACGGATCTGCAGGTCGATCGGCGCCGGAGCGCCGAAATTCAGGATCTGGCTGACGATGTCCGCCGGCAGGAAAGCAAAACTGACACCGGGAAATTTGCGCGGCAGTTCTTCGCGCAGCTTGCGCACGTAATCTTCGGTCGGCTTGTGGCCTTCCTTCAGCTTGATCTGGAAATCACCATCCTGTGGGCCTATCACGCCGGTGTTGTTATAGGTCAGGTTGATGCCGGAGACGGGCATGCCGATATTATCGGTCATGGTCTCGATTTCCTGCGGCGGGATGACCTTTCGGATCTCCTTGGTGATGTCGGCGAACTGGTTTGCGGTTTCCTCAATACGAGTGCCGACCTGCGTGCGCACATGCATCAGAATCGCGCCGCCATCAACCGACGGGAAGAAGTTGCGGCCGAGAAATGGCACGAGCAGGAATGATGCCAGCACGACGCCGAGAAAGCCGGCGACGAAGATGGGGCGGCGGGACAGCGCCAAGTCGAGCAGTCCGCGATAGCTGCTGCGAACGCGCTCGAAGCCGGCCTCGAAACCGCGCTGAAACCTGACCAGCGGATTGCGCGTCGGGGGCTTGCCGCCCTCGTGATGCACATGCGGCTTCAGGAGATACAGCGCCATGGTCGGCACCAGAGTGCGCGACAGGATGAACGACCAGATCATCGCGAACATCACGGACAGCGCCATCGGCACGAACAGGAATTTGGCGATGCCCGACAGGAAGAACATCGGCACGAACACGATGCAGATGCACTGCAGCGAGACGAAAGCCGGCGTCACGATCTGCGCGGCACCATCGAGAATCGCGGTTTCGACGTCCTTGCCGTTTTCGAGATGGTAGTTGATGTTCTCGATGGTCACCGTGGCGTCATCGACGAGAATGCCGACCGCAAGCGCCAGGCCGCCCAGCGTCATGATGTTCAAGGTCTCGCCCATCAAGGACAGCATGATGATGGCGCCGAGCACCGCCAGCGGGATCGACACCGCGATGATCACCGTGGAGCGCCAGCTGCCCAAAAACAGCAGGATCATCACCGATGTCAGCAATGCGGCGATGACGCCCTCGACGGCCACGCCCTCGA
>JAPLPC010000407.1 GCA_026400425.1 Hyphomicrobiales bacterium
GCGGCCTGCGGCGCCGACGGCGAGTCCTCGGCATGGGCGTTGGCAATGCGGCTGAAATATTCGAAGGCACGCAGATCGTCCTGAGCGACGCCGTTGCCGTCGGCATACATCCGTCCGAGCTTCCACTGCGCGATGGGATGCCCGCCTTCAGCCGCGTATTGCAATGCCGTGAGCGAGTTCTCAGCTTTCGCGGCCGGCTTTCTGGCCGCCGGTGCCGCAGTCCCGGGAATGGTGGGGACCATCGATGGCGCAACGTCACTGCCGCCGATCGGCGAGCCGTCAAAGGCGAGCGCGGGCCCCGCCATTGCAGCGGCGCTCCAGGCCAACGTGATGAAAACGAGACGCTTAAACATCCGCATAACGATGATTCTCAAGGTCGCCGCCCGGAAGGCAGGCGCCCGCATTGGCCAACTGATCTGGTTCTTCGGAGGACATGGAAACATCGAACCGCGATTTGGTCGCGCGAACGGCCACGTCGGACGTGCGCCTATCCCAACGTCTCGCGGTCAAATTTCCGTTAGAACGTCCGGCGTCGTTCAGGCTTAGGGTGAATGCCGCGTTGACGGTCTTGGTCTCAATCCCACCGACCAGACCAACCGACACAGCAATCCGACGGTCGGCAACACGCTGGACGCGCTGGGGGAATGTGAGGGTCACGGCCGTCGATTTCTCCATCATCAAGCGACCCGCAACGGCCAGGCCCTGAGGAACGTCCCGATCGGGCAATCTCGTTGTCAGCAACGGAATGATATCTATTTCGGCGATGTCTTTGACGACATCACGGCTGACTGGGTGCAAACCGGCGACAAACGGAGTCTTTTTAAAGATTTCGCGACGCGCGGAAACATAGCGCACGAACGCTCGAGGCAGGCTGGCGGCGCGATGGCGCCCCTGCGAAGGTGGCTTGATGTTCGTCCCGACGTCCATCGCGAACCTGGTCTGGCCGCTCCGATTATCCAGGACTGTCCCAATGACATCCCGCAGATCTGAAGCGCGCCCGCCTTACTGGCTGACGAGACATGAATGAACCCCGCTTGCCGCGGGGTACGTCGGGGAGATGGATGGCGACGTCGGCCGGGATTCAGCTGTTCAACACCCGACCATAAGCGTCCAGCACGGCCTCCTTCATCGTCTCCGAAATGGTCGGATGCGGGAAGATGGTGTGGAACAGCTCTTCTTCCGTCGTCTCCAGGTTCATCGCGACCACGAAGCCCTGGATCATTTCCACCACTTCCGCGCCGACCATATGAGCGCCCAGCAGCTGACCGGTCTTCTTGTCGAAGATCACCTTGACCATGCCCTGGTCCTCGCCCTGGGCGATTGCCTTGCCGTTGGCGACGAAGGGGAAGCGGCCAACTCGAATGTCCCTGCCGGCCTCCTTGGCCCTGGCTTCGGTCAGGCCCACCGAGGCGATCTGCGGATGGCAATAGGTGCAGCCCGGGATCAGCGTCTTGTCCATCGCATGCGGATTCATGCCCTTGATGGCCTCGATGCAGATCACGCCCTCATGCTCCGCCTTGTGCGCCAGCATCGGCGGACCAGCGACGTCGCCGATCGCATAGATGCCGGGGACGTTGGTCTTACCGTATTTGTCGATCACGATGCAGCCGCGCTCGATCTCGACGCCGAGCTTCTCCAGCCCGAAGCCCTCGATATTGCCGACCACGCCGACCGCCGAGATCACGCGGTCGAATTCCTGGGTCACCGGCTTCTTGCCGTCGTCGATGGTGGCGACGACGCTGTCCGCCTTCTTCTCGAGCTTGGTCACCTTGGTGTTGGCGAGGATCTTGATGCCCTGCTTCTCGAACTGTTTTCGCGCGAATGCGGCGATCTCGGCATCCTCCACCGGCAGGATCTGCGGCAGTACCTCGACCACCGTCACCTCGGCGCCCATGGTGCGATAGAACGACGCGAATTCGATGCCGATGGCACCGGAGCCGACCACCAGCAACGATTTCGGCATCCTGTCCGGGTTCATCGCCTCGAAATAGGTCCAGACCAGCTTCTTGTCGGGCTCGATGCCCGGCAACACGCGCGGACGGGCGCCGGTGGCCACGATGATGTGCTTGGCGGTGTAGCTGCCCTCGCCCAGCGCCCCCTTCGGCGGCTCGGCCTGCGCCTTCTGGACGGTGAACTTGCCGGGCGCTTCGAGCGTGGCCTCGCCCCAGATGATGGCTATCTTGTTCTTCTTCATCAGGAACTCGACGCCGCCATTGAGCCGCTTCACGACGCCGCGCGAACGCGCGATCACGGCTTTCAGGTCAAACGAGACGTTGTCGGCCGACAGGCCGTAATCCTTGGCATGCTGGAAAGCGTGATACATCTCGGCCGAGCGCAGCAACGCCTTGGTCGGGATACAGCCCCAATTGTTGCAGATGCCGCCCAGATACGCCTTCTCGACGATCGCCGTCTTGAAGCCGAGTTGGGCCGCTCGGATCGCAGTGACATAACCGCCGGGACCGGAGCCGATGACGACGACGTCGAATGAATTGTCGGACATGGGTTACTCGCTCTTGCTTCCCTCTCCCCTTGCGGGAGAGGGTGGATGCGCGCCCCTTGGCGCGCAGACGGGTGAGGGGTTGCCCGAGGCGGCGTCGAGAATGGCTTCGAGCACCGACTCCGAGCGCTGTAGAATATCGTTGTTCCAGAACCTCAGAACGCGAAAGCCGCGCTTCTGCAAATCGCTGTCTCGTTGTTCGTCTCTCGTATTCTCAGCGTGCTGGCTGCCATCGGCTTCGATAATCAAACGTTGTCCGAACGACACGAAATCAACGATCCAAGGACCGAGCGGCACTTGCCGGCGAAACTTCAGATTAGTCAGGCGGCGGGATCGCAACAGGCGCCACAGTGTCTTTTCAGCCTCGGTCGCGTTCGTTCGCAGCGATTTTGCGAAAGCGCGTTTCTGATAGGACACAGGCTGGTGCATACCCCTCACCCGTCCGCCTTCGGCGGCCACCCTCTCCCACAAGGGGAGAGGGAAAAACAACTACACCACCATCATCACCGGATTTTCGATCAGCTTCTTGAACGCCGTGATCAGCTCAGCGCCGAGCGCGCCGTCGATGGCGCGGTGGTCACACGAGAGCGTCACGCTCATCATGGTCGCGGCGACGATCTGGCCGTTCCGCACCACTGCCCGCTCCTCGCCGACGCCGACCGCCAGGATCGAGGACTGTGGCGGGTTGATCACTGCGGTGAAGTCCTTGATGCCGTACATGCCGAGATTGGACACCGACGACGCGCCGCCCTGATATTCGTTCGGCTTCAGCTTCTTGGCCTTGGCGCGCGCAGCCAGTTCCTTCATCTCGTTGGAGATTGCGGAAATCGTCTTCAGTTCGGCCTGGCGGATGATCGGCGTGATCAGACCGAACGGAAGTGCCACGGCGACGCCGATGTCGGAATGCTTGTGACGCAGCATCGCCGCCTCGGTCCACGACACGTTGGCTTCCGGAATCTTCTGCAGCGCGATGGCCATCGCCTTGATGATGAAGTCGTTGACCGACAGCTTGTAGAGCGGCTTGCCGTCCTTGTCCTTGCCGGCCGCGGCATTGATCTCTTCGCGTGCGGACGACAGTTTGCCGAGGTCGCAATCCACCGTGAGGTAGAAGGTCGGCATCGAATTGGTCGCAGCGGTGAGACGCTGCGCGATCGGGCGGCGCATCGAGTCATGCGGCACGCTCTCGTAGGCGCCCTCCTCGTACAGACCGAGAATCTGCTGGTCGGACATCGCGGGTGCCGCGGTCGCCGATGCACCAGTGGCGGGCGCGCCGGCCAGTTGCGCCTTCAGGCCGCCACCCGACTTCGCCTTTTCGACGTCGGCGGCGATGACGCGCCCATGCGGGCCGGAGCCGGTGATGCGGCCGATCTCGATGCCGGCGTCTTTCGCCAGACGGCGGGCCAGCGGCGACGAGAACACGCGGTCGCCCGAACCCTGCTGGACGCTGCTGCCAGCGTCAGCCTTCGGCGCTGCAGCTTGCGGCTTGCCTTCGCTCGGATTGCCGGAGGCCTTTTCGGCCACTTTCGGCTCCGGCTTCGGCTCGGCATCGGCCTCGGCGGATGACTGCTTGGCAGCGGTCTTTTCCTCCGTAC
>JAPLPC010000077.1 GCA_026400425.1 Hyphomicrobiales bacterium
ACCGAGGCCGCCGACGACGAGCAGCGAGATCAGGCTGAACAGGCCGGGACGACCGACCATCCGCACCGCGATCCAGTAGCAGAACGAGCGCAGCGCCTGCACGCCGGTATCCGCCGCCTGGAATTTCTGCGCGAACATCTTCTCGTTGCGCACCAGCAGCACGCCGAACACCGGCACCAGCGACAGCACGGTGATCAGCGCGATCACGGTGGCGGTAAAACCAGCCTCGCCGAATGCGCGGATCAGATCCGAATCCGAGAATTGCAGCGCCAGGAACGACATGCCGGCGGTGCCATGGGTGAGCACGCAGGCCGGACCGACCACGCGCACCGCATTGGTGAAGGCTGAATACTTGTCCTCGCCGGCGATCAAACGATCGCGTGCCGCGAAAGTGAGCTGCATCGAATCCGCAAAACTGATCACCATGATCAGCGGGGTCATGACGTTGAGGAACATGTTGAGGCTGAAGCCGGCCCAGCCGAGCGCACCAAGCGACAGCAGGATCGACAGCAGCGGCGGAAACGCCGCGATGATCATGAACGAGATCTTGCGGAAGAAGATGATGGCGATGACGCAGCCGGCCAGAATGCCGATGACGTTGTACAGCAAGCCGTCGCGCTCGACCGCATTGCGGATTTCGAGCTGCATCACCGGGACGCCGGACAGCTCCTTGGTGAGGCCCAAATCCGCCAGATCCTCGTTCATGGTCTTGCGGATTTCAGCGATCGTGGTGCTCAGCTTGTTGTTGCTGACCACCGCGGGATCGAGCGACAGCACCACCAGCGCCAGCGTGCCATCTTCCGACAGCAGTTTGCCGCGGATTAGTTCGTTCTGCTTCACCGTCTCGATGAAGGCGTCATAATCGGCGCCTTCCGGCAATTCACTGGGGAACAGAGCGGCCGGCAGCTTGCCCGGCGCGGGCGTCTGACGCGCCGAGAAGATCGAGATCAGGCCACGCACGCCATCGACGAGTTGCAGATCGGTGACCAGGTCGCGCATCTTTTCGAGATTGTCGCGCGCGAGCAGCGTCTTGCCCTCGAGTACCACCAGCACGTCGAATTCGGTCGACGGGAAGCGCTTCGTCACTTCCTCGTACTGTTTGTATTCCTTGCTGTCGGACCGGAACAGCTGGCTCAGCGAATCGTCGATCTTGATGCGCTGGATGCCGAACACGGCGCCGACCACGAGCGCCAGCAGAACGAGGCAGGACAGAATCGGCGCCTTGACCGCAATCAGGCCCAAGCGCTCCAAACCAAAGGCAATACTTGTCGGACCACGCTGCAACTTTTTGATATCAGAGTCGTGGGAGCTCTTCTGGTCCATACCGTATCCTGTCAGCCAGAAGCCCGATCCATCAGCGATGGATTCAGCCTCCAGCAATTCTCACTGTTGGTGCATGACCCGATCCGGAAACCCGGATTCACGCGGGTGGATCATGCCCTAGCCTTTGAAATGACGCAGCAAAATCGAAAATGGCGTAGTCATTTCGGCCGGGTGTAGCAGTTCTGTGTGAACATTCGCAAGACGACGCTCGCGCAGGTATCGCGCTGGAAATACACGTTCCTGTGTGGGCAGCTTCAGTCCAGACGCTTGGCCGGTACCGCCAGCTGAAGCCCGCTTTCGTCCTTGAGTGCGACGCCCGTGATGCCGCGCCGCAGGCCCT
>JAPLPC010000002.1 GCA_026400425.1 Hyphomicrobiales bacterium
GCGTGATCGCAACCAGCGGAATCTTTCACTTCGGCTTCATGAATTTTCTGCTGTCGCTCGGGCTCGCGCTGGGCTGTGCGGCCATGTGGCTCGTGCTGCGGCGGCGCAGCGTCTGGCTGGCAACGGCGGCGGGTGCCCTGTTCGTGACGGTGATCTTCTTCACCCATGTGTTCGGCGTGATCCTGTTCACTCTCCTCATCGGCGCCGACGAACTCGCGCGACTTTTGATGCGGAAGACCGCCGGGCGACCGATCGCGCGCGAAACTCTTGCGGCGGGCATGCATGTCGCGCTGGCGTCGAGCCCGGCAGTGCTGCTGTTCGCCTTGTGCCCGCTGTCGGAGGGGCGGATGTCGATCGGCCCGTGGGGCGGCATTCACAAGCTGTGGGCGCTGTTCACGCCGGTGATGACGACGAATATCGGCCTCACGCTGATCACGGGAGTTGCGGTGTTCTCGACATTCGTCCTGCTGCGGCGACGTGCGCGATGGGCGCCGGGCGCGTGGTTCACGCTTGCCGTGCTGGGCTTGCTGTTCGTGATCGCTCCGTCCAGCATCAAGGACGGCACCTTCATCGATATGCGGTTAGCGCTGATGATCGCTCTCGTCGCATTCGCAATGATGGATCCGCAACCCGACAGACAAGGCGCAATCGCTGTCGCCATGCTGTTGGCCGTCCTGATCGGCGTGAAGAGTGGTTACATCGCGTCGACCTGGATCGCGCATCGGAGAGACCTTGCGGATGTGCGCGCGGCAATCAGCGCCGTTGCGCCGGGCGCCAAAGTGCTGGTCGCCCGCGGGCAAACCGGAAAGAGCATGGAGACGCCGAAGCCGGCCCGTGTACTGCCGCGCGCCTATCGGCTCGATGGACAACTCGGCGCGTTGCTCGCCATCGAGCGCAAGGCATTCTGGCCTTTGATGTTCGCCGATCCCGCGCAGCAGCCGCTCGATATTCTGCCGCCCTATCGGGCGATATCGAACCCGCTCGACGAACCCATCGATCTGCCATATCTGCAAGGCGACGACGCGCTCGCTGCCGGCTACATCACGAACTGGCGCAAGAATTTCGACCATGTGCTGCTCATCGACGCGCCGAACCCACCCCCTAAAATCCTAGGACTGGCCGCAGTGACAGTGACGCCTTATGCGATCCTGTATCGGGTGCTGCCGCCACGGTGAAGCGACGCCAACGCAATGTGGTCGGCGACCGGGTGCCAAAGGATTGTCGTTTATTTGCCGCGGTCGTCGTTCGGCAGCAACAGGGGAAGGTCCGCGGTGAAGCGGGCGCCGGGCGGCGTCCCGTCGATGGTCAAGTGCCCACCGAGCTGCCGGACCAAACCCTTGATGACCTTGAAGCCGAGGCTGAGGCGGGGTGCCTCGATGTCGAAATCGGCGGGCAGGCCGACGCCCTGGTCGGCGACCGCCACATGCAGCCGTCCCTTGATCTCGTGAGCGGACACGTCGATAGCGCCGACATCATCGGGATAGGCGTATTTCACGGCGTTGGTGACCAGCTCGTTGATCAGCAGGCCGAGCGGGATCGCGTAGTCGGCCGGCATCGGCAACGGATCGGCATCGCAGTGGATCGTGTGGCCGCGGGCGGTGCCGACCAGATTCTTACAAAGCTCGCCGAGAAAATCGCTGAGATCGACGAAGCCGATAGTGCTGCTCCGCCATAGGTGATCGTGGACCTGGGCGATCGTGGCGACACGCGCGGCGGCGTCCTGCAAGGCATGGCGGACTTCCTCGGTGGCGGCGCCGCGCGCCTGCACATGCAACAGGCCGATCACCGAGGTGAGACTGTTTTTGACGCGGTGGCTCATCTCGCGTGTCAGCAGCGCCTGGTGCTCGAGCGCCTCCTGCAATCGCGCGTCGGTCTGCTGGCGCTCGATGGCGATGCCGAGCAGGCTGGCGAAGCCGGCGAGGAATTCGGCGTCGCCTTCGTCGAACTTGCCGGGGTCGGGGGTATCGACCTCAAGCACGCCGAACCAGCTGTCGCCTTCGCCGCCGCGCCGGATCAGCACGTTGATGGTCCGCTTGATATTGTGATCGGCGAGTAGCTTCGGCGTGCGGAAACGCTCTTCATGCTCGAGATGGTTGGAAATCACCGCCTTGCCGGTCTGATAGGCGAAGCCGGCAGGCGATTCGATGTCGGCGCCGAGCGAGACATGGTCGATGGTCCCCGCGGCCCATCCCACGCCGGCGCGCACCAGCAGCCGGTTCTGTTCGGGTATGAATTCGAGCACCTTTGCGTAGCGTGTCTGTAGGCCCTGCGAACACAGTTCGGTGGCGCGCTGCAGGATCTGCTTGAAGTCGCGAGTCAGCAGTGCCGTACGGCCAAATTCGCCGAGCAGCGATTGCTGACGCAGACGATAAGCGAGTTCATCGACCCGCGGCGTGTAGTCTGGATCCACCGGCGGGGGCTCGATTGCTTTGGACACCATGCGGTCTGCCAAATGTCGTCAAATGGGTATCAGGTCTTTACGTCCTGTGCACGCAATAAGGCCGCAAGATGTCATCACGCGGGCGAACCGCCTAGCCGCGCTTGTAGTCCCGGGTATAGCGACGTCCCAGGCCGGTGAGCACCTCATAGGCGATGGTGCCGAAGTGGCGGGCCAGTTCGTCGATGGTGACGCCTTCGCCGATCAAGGTCGCCATGTGGCCGCGGCGGGCCGCGTTGGCCGGCAGGTCGGTGATGTCGGCCGCAATCAGGTCCATCGAGATGCGGCCGGCGATCGGACAGCGTTGGCCGGCGATCACCACCTCCGCGCCGCGGGTGCCGTCATTGCTTCCGGCGGCACGGAAGTAGCCGTCGGCATAGCCGGAGGCGATGATGGCAAGGCGGGTCGGACGCCGTGCCGTCCAGGTGGCGCCGTA
>JAPLPC010000207.1 GCA_026400425.1 Hyphomicrobiales bacterium
TACGTCGGCGGCTGAATCTTGGATAGATTGCTGTACGCCACGATAGTAGGCGAGAACGTACAACCGCAATGCAGAGGACAGATTGCCGGTCTTTCGATCGCGATCGATGGCCGCAACGAGATCAGCAACGGTCATCTGTCGCGAGGATGCAATTTCCTTGAGACCTGTCCAGAACTCGTCTTCAAGGCTGACGCTTGTCTTGTGTCCAGTCAATATGACAGAACGCTTCTGGATGGGTGACGTCGTCTTGGGCGATTGCATCGTTTCCCTAATGGTATTTCAGGGAAGGCTCGCATGGTCCGGTTGTGGCCGTCAACGTATATCCGGCTTTCTGCAGGACGTCGTCGAGGACATAGAGGCGAAGTGCTGAAGCGACATCGAGGGGGAATTGCCCGCCGATCTTCGCCACCAGTGTACGAAGCGCAAGGTCTTGCTCGATGGCGAGGTCTTCCAGGCATTCCCAGAATTGCTCCTCGAGCGCGATGCGAATGGGTCGCCCGGCGACAGTGAATGTTCGATCATCCATGGTGGCCTCTCGCCGCAAGCCTTAGCGCGGAGAAGCGATTTGGACATCGTCAAGCTTGGCGACGCTGCCAGCTGAGCAGGCCGGCATCCTCGAGCGCCTCGATGTCCGGCAGGTCGCGCAGCGTATCGAAGCCGAACTGCGCCAGGAACGTCTTGGTGGTCACATAGGTGTAAGGCGCGCCGGGCTGCGGCGCCCGCGGACCGGAGCCGATAAAGCCCAGCCGGCGCAGATGTCCGATGACGTCGCGGCTGATCTCCTTGCCGAAGAATCGTCCGAGCTCGCCGCGGGTGATCGGCTGGTAATAGGCAATGCACATCAGGATGAGCGTCTCGCTTTGCGAGAGCACGCTGCCTGGCTCCCCTGCCCCGGTAGCCGTGTTGATCACATCGGCAAACTGTTTGCGGGTGCGGTGCTGCCAGCCGCCGGCGACGGCGACCAGCTCATAGGGCCGGCCACGCAGCTCGGCCTGAATGTCGTCGATGATCAGATCGAGATGGCACCCCTGCCCCACCACACGTGCGAGCACCTCGCGGGTGACCGGCTCGCGGGAGGCAAAGATGACGGCCTCGACCCGTCCCATCCATTCGCGCCAGCGCAACTCCGCGGGAAGATCGGCAAGTTCGTTGTCGAGGCTGGATCTGGCTTTGGCGCGTCGTCCCATCTCAGAGGCCGTAGAGTCGGAAGGTCGGCCGCCCTGTCAACTCGCGGACAGCGCCGAGCGACACCAGGCGTTCAAACAGCCGGCGGCTGGAGCGATCGCTGGTGGCCTGCCCTCCCCGCGCTGGTTGCGCGTCCTCGCTGAGCAAGGTCGCCACCATGGCATCGGCCTCCTTGCCGCGCAGTTTTGGGGCTGCTGCGAGCAAGCGATCGGCGCGATGGCCGAGCTCGGCGTAGCGATCCCAGGCGGCGGCGGCGGCGCGGGCGTAAGCGCGGCTGCAGGCTTGGATCCAGGATGGATCGTGCGGCATCAGCCAGCCACAGCGCCAGCGGCCGACAGTCCGGTCGCAGACGCAAGCCAGTTTCGGCGATGGCGGCGGCCGCATAAATCGGATTGTCGTCACCAGAACAGTGATGGATCGCAAACCCGATCGTCTCTTGCAACGCCTCGTCGTCGCGGCACGCCAGCAGGGCCGGCAGCGTGGTCGGCCAACTATTCGTATCGAGCGCCTGGCTGGTGCCGAGCCGGCGCCAGGCGCCGAGCAGGTGGCCGGCGGGGCCCGGATCGTCACTGCCTTGGCGCAGATACCAGTGGTCGCGCAGGGTCGCTTCGTCCTCGGTCCGGCCGCCCTGCCGCACCAGTGCGGCAGTGCATGTGAGCGCCAGGCGCTGGCGCCACAGCCGGCCGAGAAGATGCTCGTCGCGGGCCAGCGGATGCAGCGCTGACAGCGCAGCACCGGCCGCGAACAGCGCGTCCCCTGGCCCCTGCGGCTCATCGCGCAATCGGGCCCATCCCGGCACCGGCGAGAAGCGGCGGGGCGGGTCGGGAATCATACGGATGCGGAGCGCCATACCTCAGGCTAGGTTGGCGCGGCGCTTAACGCCAGCCAAATCGGAAAAACCGCCGCAGGTTATGGTTAATAACTAAGCGCGATAATGTTGCATTATCGGACGTTGTTTCTACCATTGCCGAATGAACTCAGATTCGCACGCTGCGACCACGGAAGACCAGGACGACGGCCTCCCCTCGCCTCTTCCCGTCGCCGCCGCGGCGCTGCCGCCGTCCTTGCAGCGTCTCACCGATCGCGCCCGGGACTACGTTCAGGCGGCCAGCTCGGCCAATACCCGACGGGCCTATGCGGCCGACTGGAAGCATTTTGCCGCCTGGTGCCGGCGTCACGGTTTTGAGCTGTTGCCACCCGCGCCGCAGACCGTCGGGCTCTACGTCACGGCTTGCGCGTCTGGCACGGCAACGCTGGATGGCCGGCCAAACTCCGTCTCCACCATCGAGCGCCGGCTGTCGGCGCTGGCCTGGAATTATGCGCAGCGCGGCCTGCCGTTGGATCGCACCGACCGCCACATCGCAACGGTCATGGCCGGCATCCGCAACACCCATGGCGCGCCGCCAGTCCAGAAGGAAGCGATGCTGCCAGAGGATGTCATCGCGATGCTGGAGACGCTCGATCGGGGCTCACTGCGCGGCCTACGCGATCGCGCTATGCTGCTGATCGGCTTTGCCGGCGGGTTGCGTCGCTCAGAAATCGTCGGCCTGGATCTGAACCGCGACGAAACCGAAGACGGTCGTGGCTGGGTCGAGTTCCTCGACAAGGGCATCATCGTCACCCTGCGCGGCAAGACCGGCTGGCGCGAGGTCGAGATCGGCCGCGGCTCGTCCGATTCCACCTGCCCGGTCGTGGCGTTGCAGACCTGGCTGAAGCTCGCCCGCATCGGCCATGGGCCGCTGTTCCGGCGGGTCACCGGGCAAGGCAAAGAAGTCGGCGCCGACCGCTTGAACGATCGTGAGATTGCCAGGCTGGTCAAACGGGCAGCGATGGCGGCCGGCATCCGTGGCGATCTGGCCGAAGACGAGCGGGGAGCCAGGTTCGCCGGTCACTCGCTGCGGGCTGGTCTCGCATCGTCGGCGGAAGTCGAAGAGCGCTACGTGCAAAAGCAGCTCGGTCACACGAGTGCCGAGCAGACCCGTCGCTACCAGCGGCGGCGCGATCGGTTCCGGGTCAATCTGACGAAGGCGGCAGGGCTCTAGGTGGCCTCGAAGCAAACTCTGCGTTGCTTCGTTGAAAATGAGCCCAAATCCATTATAGTCAGGATAGTCATTTCTAGCCACGGAGCTCTGCAATTGTCCCAGACTGCCTCCTTAGATCAATGGACGGTTGCCGGTGCAAAAGCGCGCCTGTCTGAAGTGATCGAGCGAGCTCAGACCGATCCGCAAATCATCACCCGCCACGGTCGACCCAGCGTCGTTGTGGTCTCAGCCGACGAGTGGGCGCGTAAGACGATCCGTAAGGGTTCGCTCGCAGAGTTTTTGATGGCGTCGCCGCTGCGAGACTCGGACCTAGAACTGGACAAGCGGGATGAGCAACCTCGTGATCTCGACCTGTGAACGTATTGCTTGATACCAACGTCCTTTCGGAGGTCCGCCGTCCTGCTCCTGACCTCAACGTTCTGAAGTGGCTGGACACTTTGGACGAGGATCGAGCATTTCTGAGCGTCGTGACCATCGCAGAGTTGAGGCGTGGAATCGCCTTGATGGATGCAGGGCAACGCCGCGATGCTTTAGCGGCCTGGATAAGCCGTGATTTGCCGAACCGCTTCGAGGGGCGAACGATCCCGATTGATAGTGGCGTGGCTCTGTCCGTCATGGATGGGTTTTTGGCTGCCACAGCCTTGGTCCGTGGGCTAGTTGTCGCCACACGGAACACGAAAGACTTTCTCCCTGTCGGCGTGACGGTTCTAAACCCGTGGATGAACCGCCGAGATGTTGTCTGCTGACAACATCGTCCCTCTGGTCTTAACTTCTCATTAACCCTTAATTTGTTGCGGCGACTCGGGAATCGTGGTTTCTCAAGACGGATAAATGCCGTCTGACGCAGAGAAACCGTCTCAATGACTGATACCGTAGGCGACATGGATATTGAGACGGCTAGCTCGAGAGTAAGCAGGCACGCGAGCCTCTTATCTGGTCAGTTGCGCACGTTAAGCACTACTCTCTTCCCGCCGGCCGCGAACAAGTCACTTAGGTCCTTTACCTCAGGCGAAGTCGCAAAGATTGTCCGCGTATCAGACGGATATTTAAGGCAACTGTCCTTGGACGGGCTAGGGCCGGTGCCCGCGACGGGTCACGGCGGCCGGCGATCTTACACGCTAGCGCAAATCAACGAACTCCGAGCCTACCTGTCGAGTGCAAGGCCGCGAGAGGGCCTCGAGTTCTTCCCCCGGAGGCGAGAGGGCGAGAAGCTCCAGGTTATTACTGTCGCAAATTTCAAAGGCGGGTCAGCGAAGACTACAACCGCACTGTATCTGTCTCAGTATCTGGCATTGGCCGGCTTTCGAGTGCTTGCTCTGGACCTTGACCCCCAAGCGTCTCTCTCTGCCATGTTTGGCTATCAGCCCGAATTTGATATCGGCCAAAACGAAACGATTTATGGGGCGATACGCTACGACGATCAGCGCCGCCCGCTCAGCGAGATCATTCGGCCAACATATTTCGACGGGATCAGTTTGGTGCCGGGAAATCTCGAGCTAATGGAATTTGAGCACCATACGCCCAGAGCAATGATCGAGCGACGGGAACGAGGCCACGATCTCTTTTTTCGTCGGTTAGCCGTTGCGATCGATGAGGTAGCTGACGACTACGATGTTGTAGTGATCGATTGCCCGCCACAGCTTGGCTACCTCACAATGGGGGCCCTAAACGCTGCGACAGCGATGCTTGTAACGATCCATCCTCAGATGGTGGACGTCGCATCGATGAGTCAGTTCCTTCTGATGACTTCGGACTTAATGGCAGTCATTGAAGAAGCAGGTGGCAGCCTGGATCACGATTTCATCCGATACGTCATCACACGGCATGACCCAAATGATGTGCCAGAGGCACAAATCGTCGCGCTTCTACGGAATCTGTTTGGATCCGACGTTCTGCAAGCCACGGTTTGGAAGTCGACAGCGATCGCAAATGCGGGCCTAACCAAACAATCGCTTTACGAGCTCGACCGGGGATCGGTGGGGCGAGGAGCCTACGACCGGGCTCTCGAATCGGTCGATGCTGTCAACAATGAGATCGCGCAACTCATGAAGAAGGTGTGGGGGCGATGAGCAAGCGCACAGATACGATAAAAAGTTTATTCACAGCGCAGCCGACTGGCTCGTTGTCAGCAGACAACAAAAACTCGGGACCTCCAAGCCTCGCGAGAGTTTCGGCCGGGGCGGTGAGGTCGCTGAAGGATACTTTTTCCGAGGTCGAAAAGGAAAACCAAGAGCTGCGCGATCAGATTGCCGCTGGCGCCTCGATCATGGAAATCGATCCGCTCCTTGTCGATGCGTCTCCGGTAGTCGACCGGCTCCGCGATGACGATTCCAGCACTGACGAAGTTTTAAAACAGTCAATTGCGCAAAGAGGCCAAGAGGTTCCGATCCTTGTCCGTCATCATCCAACAATAGCTGGGCGCTATCAAAGTGCTTACGGTCATCGGCGCGTTCGTATTGCACGGCAACTTGGCATCCTCGTCAAAGCAATCCTCAAGCCGCTCTCAGATGAAGAACTCGTAATAGCGCAGGGCCTCGAAAACGGCCCGCGCGAAGACTTGAGCTTCGTCGAGCGCGCGATGTTTGCGATGCGGATCGAAGAGGCGGGACACAAGCGTTCAGTCGTTCAAGACGCGCTAGCGATCGACAGGGCGGAAGCATCGAAGTTAATCGCCGTCGCTAAAGCGATCCCGCGCGACATTGTGGAAGCTATTGGAAAAGCTCCGAAGGTCGGTCGTGGCCGATGGCAGAGCTTTTCTGAATTGCTTTTGGATGCCGAAGCTGTCGAACGCACCCGTTCTGCCATCGGTGATTCGAGTTTTGCTAGCCAGGATTCAGATGGCAGATTTCTCGCTGCTCTTACCGCGGCTCGTCCGAGGGTTCGACAGAAGCAGTCGAAGGACCGAACGACCCGAATATTGGCGGTCAATGGTAAGAAAATCGGTGAAGTCGAACGCGCAAATCGGGAGATGAGGCTTGTCCTCGACAAGGACGTTCCTACCGAATTCGCAGATTTCTTGGTCAAACAGCTTCCGCGCTTGTTCGACACTTTCGCAGGGTCGGAGCAGCAGGAAGATTCACATGACACCCAGGGTGTCTCACGCAAACACTAATTTGGAGCAGCACTAGGCAAAAGAAAAAAGGCCCCCGAAAACGAAGTTCCGGAAGCCCTCTCTCAAGTCTGACAGCTGACAGAGAATCACTTCCAATGATCGTAGTCAAGACTGAACGCGATTGATCATCGTTTCCGGTAGCGGATTTTCTTTGCCGTAACTGAGGCAAAGATATGCAGCAACATCCTCCCACGACGCCCTTTGGGCGGCGATCGCTGACGCTTGCCCATGTGGCAAGCCAAATGGTGGCCAACGAAAGGCCACCTGAGAAGGTCGTGCACAAATGGAAGGTCTACCAGGCCATCTGTGCGGCCCGGCCCAGACTAGGTGTGTCCGAGCGATCGCTATCGGTCCTGAACGCACTGCTGACCTTCCATCCTGAGACTGCGCTCACAGGGGAGGGGGATCTCATCGTCTTCCCGTCGAACCATCAGCTGTCCCTGAGGGCCCATGGGATGCCGGCATCGACGCTACGGCGTCATCTGGCTGTTCTTGTCGATGCTGGTCTGGTGGTTCGGCGCGATAGCCCGAACGGCAAGCGCTATGCCCGTAAAGGCACCGCCGGCGAGATCGAGTTCGCCTTTGGTTTCGATTTGTCTCCACTGGTTGTCCGGTCGGAGGAGTTCGAAGGCCTGGCCGCCGAGATTCAAGCAGAGGCGCGGGCGCTGAAGCTCGTCCGTGAACGGATCACATTGTGCCGGCGCGACATCGCCAAGATGATTGCTACGGGCATCGAGGACGATATCCCGACGCGCAGGGGAGGGAAGGAGCCTGCTGACTGGCAGGAAGTCCACACAGCCTTTCGCTCGATCGTGGACGCCGTCCCACGCACAGCGACGCGGCAGGAGCTCGAGCCGATCGCGGAGGAGCTTTCGCAGCTTGCCGACGACGTCCTCAATCTTCTGGAAAGTCATATCAAAACAAAGAATCCGAGCGCCAATGAGTCCCATTCCGAGCGTCACATACAGAATTCAAATACAGACCCCCTTATTGATCTTGAACCTGGCTTAGCAAAAGACAGGGCTGAGGATCTGGAGCAAAAGCCTCAGCCACGGGCGAGGGCGGAAGCCATCTATCCATTGGGGATGGTGTTGGACGCATGCCCCGACATCATCGATTACGCCAAGGGAGGAATTGCGAACTGGCGCGATTTCCTGGCCACGGCGTCAGTCATTCGCTCGATGCTGGGGATCAGCCCCAGCGCCTGGGAGGAGGCGGAGACGGTCCTTGGTGAAACGCCGGCCGCGATCGTGGTCGCATGCATCCTGCAGCGTGGCGAAGCAATCAGATCCGCCGGCGGATATCTGCGCGGACTGACGCAGAAAGCGAAAGACGGTGAGTTTTCGCTCGGTCCTATCCTGATGTCGCAGATCAATTCGCGGCTACGCGAAAGGCGGAGGGCATGATGAGCATCGGCCAGTTCTACAGCTTGGTTCCGGCCGGAGACGTCGGGAGTTATTGGAACCGATCGGACCGCAAACTTCCTCCGCCACAATTAGGCTTGTTGAAAACGTTTCAGGAACTCCGAATGAGAAAAGTAGTCGGTGTAATCTTGAACGAACCAAAGAGATTTCGGTAAGGGCTGGACATTTCTGAGACCTGGATAAGCTTGCGCGACGCGCTAACGCACGTCGCGACGTATCGACAGCCTGTGACGATAGCTCAGGCTGAGCTTTTGGATGCCTTGACGAAAGGCAATGTCGCTGCTCGAGCCGAACTCCGTGAGGATCGAGCGTTTAGAAAGTATTTTATCTCTCCTACAGTTTTCACGGTGAGCGGCGTGAAAGTTGACCGCGTAGGGAACATACCTCCGGAAATGCAACAGGAGAACTGGGCCCTCGAACCTTGGATATTGTCCGATGGTAAGGTCGATTGGAGCTCGTCGTCGATTTGCGCAACAATACTCACGGGCTACGGAAGCCTTGGTTTCGGCGAATCGAAAGCGGTCAAGACGTTCCGCCAGACAATTGCCACTGGGATCCAAATCTTTGGAGCACATCTCTATCGGCATTGGCCAGACGGACGGCACTCCCCTGAGGAGCCAGCGGTCTTGCCTTTACGACCCCGCCGTCGGGGACGCACAAAGGGAACAGGCGTGTATTTCATACCCGATACGGCCATTTTGAGTGAAGTAATCGCGATGATCAAAGCCAAGGAAGCGCTTACTTCTGATGGTGCCGTCAATGAGATCCTGCGGAGAGACTCTTCGCGTCTTATCGGCAAATCCGACCTAGCGATGAAAAGGCGAATACGAGACCGCTACAAGAACTACCTTGAAACTGGAGCTCTGAATTGATCTCCATTTCTCTCCATTCCTCTCCTATACGTCTCCAACGTTTGCAGGTCCCAGCCGCCGATTGTTGAGCCATCTTCTGATTCACCGAATCGCAGATGAGATCGACAATGACACCGAAACTGAGCAGTTCGTTCCCTGAACCGAGATCGCGAAAACTCCTCAATGACCCCGATATGTTACGGCTCCCGGCTCCGACCGGGGCTTTCGGGATCCGCAGGTGAGCCGCGATGACCATCATCCGAAGAAAACACCCCTCCCGCTCCGCTGCATTTCCAAACGCAATCTGGGAAGACGAGCGCAT
>JAPLPC010000452.1 GCA_026400425.1 Hyphomicrobiales bacterium
CGATCGAAAGTGCCGGCATGGGCTTTGCCGGGCGCCACGATGAGCGTGGCATCCTCGGATGACAGCGACGCGTCCACGAGCCGCAGGCGATGGACGCCGACTGGCAGATCCGACGGCCAACCGATCTCGCGGTCATCGACCGAACCCTTCGCCAGCACACGGTCGCCGTCGGAAATCTCCCATGTCAGCGGAAGGGTCGCGGCATCCGACAATCGCGTCTGATGACTCTCCCCCGCCCGCAGCGTCACGACGCGATCCAGAAAGCGCCGTGGCGTCCGCACCGGCAGCGCATCGAGAATGATCTTCAAAGCGGCGGCGTCGGTGGTATGCCACTCGCCCTGCCCGTCGTGAAAACCGGTCTGGATGCCGAGTTCGGTCGCTTTGGTGTACAGGTCCATTCGGCACGCACTTTGCAGGGCAACAACCGCAAAATAGATGCGAGATGTTGCGAAATTTCAGGAGGTTAGGGACGAGAGTAGCCTATTTCCAACGCAATGTCCTAAGCTCGGTTCCGTTGGGAACCAAACCCCTGTCGCAGGGCTTCTTATACATCTGCAGCGTCTTGTCTCCACACGGGCGCAGACATCCCTCTCGTTGATGGCATCACCGTGAACAGAACATCCCAGACAACTGCAAGCACCGCCACCAGCGGCGCGTTTCATATCGAGGACATCTATCCCATCATCGATGGCGGTCGATTCCCGATCAAGCGCATCCATGGCGAAGCCATCGAGATTTGGGCCGATATTTATCGTGACGGTCATGAGATCATCGATGCAGCCATCGTCTGGCGCCGCGAGCAGGACCACGCGTGGCAACGCGCGCCCATGGTGATGGACGTCAACGACCGCTGGCACGGCACTTTCACGCCCGACGCGATCGGTCGCTACGTCTATGCCATCGAGGCATGGACCGACGAATTCGCCACCTGGCGGCACGGGTTGGAGTTGAAGCTGAAAGCGGGCCAGGACGTGACGCTGGACGCGCTCGAAGGTGCTAGCCTGTTGGCCAATGCCCACTCGGGCGGGCCTGAGGCGTCGGCCTTCGTCGTCAAGCAGTGCGAAGCCTATCTGCAGACTGGCGAGACAGAGCCGTTGCTGTCGCCTGAACTGCGTGCCGCCATGGCCGAAGCGCAGCCGCGCCCCGATCTGACGCGCTCCGCGTTGATGCCCCTGATGATAGACCGCGAGCGCGCCCGCAACGGCGCGTGGTACGAGATGATCCCGCGCAGCCAGAGCAAGGTGCCGGGACAACACGGGACGTTTCAGGATTGCATCGCCCGCCTGCCCGAGATCGCGGCGATGGGCTTTGACGTGCTTTATTTCACGCCGATCCATCCGATCGGCGAGACCAATCGCAAAGGCAAGAACAATTCGCTCACCGCCGAACCCGGCGATGTCGGCAGTCCCTACGCCATCGGCGGCAAGGAAGGCGGCCATGATGCCATTCATCCCGACCTCGGAACGCTGGCAGATTTTCACGCGCTGATCGCAGCATGCGCGCAGCACGGGATGGAAGTCGCCATCGACGTCGCCGTGCAATGCTCGCCGGATCATCCCTGGATCCAGCAGCATCCGGACTGGTTCAAGCGGCGGCCCGACGGCTCGATGAAATATGCCGAGAACCCGCCGAAGAAATATCAGGACATCCACAATCCCGACTTCACCTGCGACGACGCCGGCTCGCTGTGGAACGCGCTGCGCGACATGCTGCTGTATTGGTGCGATCAGGGCGTCAAGATTTTCCGCATCGACAATCCGCACACCAAGCCGCTGCGTTTCTGGGAATGGGCGATCCACGAAGTCCAGCTTCAGCATCCCGATGCGCTGTTCCTGGCCGAGGCTTTTACGCGGCCGAAGCTGATGAAGGGCCTCGCCAAGC
>JAPLPC010000143.1 GCA_026400425.1 Hyphomicrobiales bacterium
ATCGTAGATCCGTCAGAAACGCATGCCTATCAGCCAGGCTGGACGCTGGTTGGCGCGGGCGTTTTTACGAAAGAACAGACCATCAGGCAGGAAGCGTCGCTCGTTCCGAAGCGCGCCACCTGGATCAAGGCGTCGGCGGTGACGTTTGCTCCCGAGAGCGAGGAAGTGTCGCTGAGTGATGGATCGACGCTGAAATACAAGTACCTTGTGATGTGCCCTGGTCTCAAACTGAATTGGGAGGCGATTGCCGGACTAAAAGATACGCTCGGCCGTAACGGCGTATGCAGCAATTACAGCGCGTCGGCTGCAGAGTACACTTGGCGCTGTCTGCAGGATTTCAAAGGCGGCGCTGCTTTGTTTTCTCAGCCCCCGATGCCGATCAAATGCGCCGGTGCGCCACAGAAGATCATGTATTTGGCAGCCGACTACTGGCGCAAACAAGGCAAGCTGGCGCAGTCAAACATCGAATTCTGTCTCGCGGGCGACGTTCTCTTCGGCGTGCCGTTTTTCGTGCCGCCGCTGCAGGCCGCAGTAAACGAATACGGTATCACCGTGAATTTCAAGACCACACTGAAAGCGATCGACGGTGGTGCAAAAAAAGCCATCTTTAGCGTAACAGCGCCAGATGGCACGACCTCAGAGATGATCAAGAGATACGACATGATCCATGTCGTTCCGCCACAATCGGCCCTCGATTTCGTCAAGCAAAGTCCTCTTGCCAACGATGCCGGATGGGTCGATGTCGATCAGGCGACCCTCCAGCACAATCGCTTCAAGAATGTATTCGGGCTCGGCGATGCTGCGTCAACTACCAACGCAAAAACCGCCGCGGCAGTTCGGATGCAGGCCCCGGTTGTCGTTTCAAATCTGTTGGCTGCTATGGACGGTAAGCCGATCCGTAGCCAGTATGATGGATACGGCTCTTGCCCGCTGACCGTTGCCTACGGAAAGATCGTGCTCGCCGAATTCGGTTACGGCGGAAAAGTCACGCCCAGCTTCCCGCTTGATCCACGTGTTCCGCGTTGGTCGGCATGGCTTTTAAAGACTAAATTTCTGCCATGGCTGTACTGGTCGCACATGTTGAAGGGCGGCGAATTCGATATACCGCACAGGGAGCGTAACTTCGCAGCTTAATAAGTGAAACGCTCGACAGGGAGGCCTTCATGACAAAGTCCGGAAAAGTCATTCCGATACGGCGCGATACGATTTCGAAAGATGACTATGCGCACAGAATGTGGGTCAACGGTATTGCGCTGTGTTGGATCATGTTGATTTGTGGATCGGCAACTTGGACCTTCCATGTTCTTGAACCGCGTTGCATTTGAGCCCCCATTTGGCGTTTTCCAGTAGCGACAGCCTGAGAGAGCTCCGGCTTTCTGCGGTTCCTGAACCAATCATTCAACGCTACGTTATCAACTCGATTGCTCCAGGCGAACACCATGCTGCAAAGCCCTGGCTTCGCCTTCCTGATTACGATTGAGAAATTGACGCCCATGCTAAATTTGGCGCATCTTGCTAGGCTTCTCCTCACGATAGGCACGTTCGCTTGCCTCCTTCGACCTCATCTGGTGATGGCTGGCGACGGGCGAGATATTGCATTGCGCGGCACAGATACCGCTCACGCGTGCGCCTCATGTCATGGTGAAGCAGGAGAAGGAATCCCAGCCAATGGCTATCCTCGGCTGTCCGGAATGAGCGCCGGATATCTGGTCCATCAACTGGACAGCTTTGCTGACGGCAAGAGAAGCAAGGTGGTTATGACTCCGATAGCGAAAGCGCTAACGCCTGGCGAGCGGCGCTCAGTCGCTGACTACTATAGCTCTCAATCTTCTGCGAAGGTTTATGACCAGCAATCGGCGGACGAAAAGCTTATTGCGCGCGGAAAGGATATTGCTCTGCGGGGCGATTGGTCGAACGCGCTTCCAGGTTGCAGCCAATGCCACGGCCCACTGGGTGAGGGAGTTGGAAATAGCTTCCCCGCTTTGGCCGCCCAAAATGCAAGGTATTTGGCAAGCCAGCTCCATCGTTGGAAGAACGGCGAACGGTCGAGCGATCCAAATGGCTTAATGACCGGCATCGCCAACAAGCTGGACGACGCCGACATTGCCGCAGTGGCAGCCTATTACGCGAGTCTGCCGGTCATAAAGCCAAATTCTGGAGCGGGACGATGAAGCGTGGAATGAGGCTGGAAAATTGGTTGGCTGGCGTCGTGTTCGCTGTGCTGGCGGGTATCGTCGGCTACTCGATACCGAGAGGGTCCAACGGATCAGGATCTCCAGCGCCAAGTTCGGAACGGCTCGCGTCGGGGGGCGCGAAAGAGCAGGATACTCAGGTAAAGGGCGCCAGCTTCTCGCCGCCGGCCGAAGATCAACTTCCGGACGGCGATTTCGGCAAAATGGTGCAGCTCGGAAAAGACATCTTCAACGACACCGCGGGACATGCCGGGCAGTTCGTTGGCAACGATCTTCGTTGCGCTAATTGCCATCTGGACGCGGGGCGGCTCGCCAACTCGGCACCGCTGTGGGCGGCCTATGTAGCATATCCAACGTTTCGATCTAAAAATGGACACGTCAATACATTCGCCGAGCGAATGCAGGGGTGCTTTCAATACAGCATGAATGGAAAAGCTCCGCCCCTGAACGACAAAGTGCTCGTTGCGCTCGAAAGCTACGCTTATGCCTTGGCGAAGGGTGCGCCGACCGGCGTGGACCTCCCTGGTCGTGGCTATGTCAAGCTGCCGAAGCCCGCTTCGCTCGATCGTAAGCGAGGCGCCGAAGTGTACGCGCAGAATTGCGCGGTGTGTCACGGCTCGAATGGCGAAGGTCAAAAAGCTGCTGACGGCCAAACGGTCTTCCCACCATTATGGGGCCCGCGGTCATACAACTGGGGTGCGGGCATGAGTTCAATTGCAAACGCCGCCGGTTTCATTAAAGCGAATATGCCGCTCAGTCAGGGAAATACTCTCTCGGACGCCGATTCTTGGGCAGTTGCCGCGTATATCGACAGTCAGGAAAGGCCGCAGGATCCCAGGTTCAAGGGATCAGTGTCAGAAACGCGAGCAGCGCATCACAATTCTCAACTCGATATGTATGGGATGACCATCGACGGCATTGTGCTCGGTGCAAACTCGCCTGCGTCGGGTACCGTACCAAAGTGATCGTTGTATTGGATCCAGAGATTTTAGGGCCACATTGGACGCGGTGACGCCTTAGGTTAGTTGCAGCAAATGTTCTTGTCGTTGTCCTGGACTGGCGGGCACGGCATGTGCATGTGTGCCATAAGAGCAAAATACACAACAATCACATAGCCGCAAACATTTTGCAGCGCTTCTGCACCCAAGGCAGCGGCATGAGACGTTCCGACGGGCTGCGATTCAATCGAGAAATAGCCCCGTTCGGATCGCCGATCATCGATGGCCGCCCAATTCACCACAGAGATGTCTGGCCAAACGGCCGACGCGATATGGAGCCGCGACTACCAGGGCCTATCACGGTCTCGTTATCAAAATTGGTGCTGTTGGAGGTCGCTGCTTAAGGCTGACTTAAGTTACGCGGTCGATCTGGGGTGCAATCAGAGGGTTGGGGACGATATGCGTTATTGGATATTGAAAGCCGCCGTCGCCTTTGCGCTTGCGCTTATTTCGGCATCGGACGGGTACGCGCAACAGCCGCGCGGCGTTGATAAGGTCTTTCAGCTCAATGCTACTCGCAGCACGGCTGATGACATTGTTCTAGAATGGACAATTGCTCCTGGTACATACTTGTATCGCGATAAGATCACGATCTTGAGAGCGGACGGTGCAACCGTGGGCGTCGGGACGCCTCCTGGAGAAATGAAGGACGATCCGTCTTTCGGCCAGACGGAAGTGTATCATCGACACGTAACCGCATTTGTTTCCCGGGCAGGCTTAGCGCCTGATGAAAAGCTGGAAGTCTCCTATCAAGGATGCGCCGAACAGGGGATTTGCTATCCGCCGGTCAAGAAGCTGATCGACTCGACTTCGTTGGCGGTATCGGACGCGAGCCCGTCCGCATCAAGGCCGGTTGCGACCTCTCAGCCAACATGGCAACCGCCTCCTTCTTTGGACGTCAAACCGGAAGGCCTTGATAACGGATCTACCCACGCAACCGAAGAAGCGACTCTTAGGAGTGGAATCGGTTCGATGTTTTTTGCGTTCATCGGCTTCGGGCTTTTGCTCGCATTTA
>JAPLPC010000553.1 GCA_026400425.1 Hyphomicrobiales bacterium
TAAAACTGGCCAGATCAAACTGCACGGCGCGTCTGCATTTGCGGGCATGCGCAAGGCAGGCGCGCTGGTGTCGGAATGTCTGGATGCCCTGACGGATCTGGTGAAGCCGGGCCTCGTTACTTCGGCGATCGACGATTTCGTGCGTGAATTCGCTTTCAGTCACGGCGCCTTCCCGGCGACGCTGATGTATCGTGGCTATCGGTTCTCGACCTGCACCTCGATAAACCATGTCGTCTGCCACGGCATGCCGGAAGCGCGCGCGCTGAAGGAAGGCGATATCGTCAATATCGACGTGACCTTCATCGTCGATGGCTGGTACGGCGATTCGAGCCGGATGTACGGCGTCGGCGAACTGCCGCGCAAAGCCGAGCGCCTGGTCGAGGTGACCTATGAATCGCTGATGCGCGGCATCGCCGCGGTGAAGCCGGGCGCCACCACCGGTGATATCGGCCATGCGATCCAGAGCTTCGTCGAGCCGCAGGGCATGAGCGTGGTGCGCGATTTCTGCGGCCATGGCCTCGGCCGCCTGTTCCATGACGAGCCGAACATCATCCATGTCGGCCGACCCGGCGAAGGCGTGACGTTGCGCCCCGGCATGTTCTTCACCATCGAGCCGATGATCAATCTCGGCAAGCCGCATGTGAAGGTCTTGTCCGACGGCTGGACCGCGGTGACCCGCGACCGTTCGCTGTCGGCGCAGTTCGAGCATACCGTGGGCGTGACCGAGGACGGCGTCGAGGTCTTCACGCTGTCGAAACGACATAACGAGAAGCCGCCGTCCGCAGCCTGACCGGCTGTTCGGTTCACGACCCCCTGCATTTTTAGGTTGCAAACGCGGCGCGGCGCGCCATGCTCACGAACACGCGTCCAGCGAGTTCGCATGCCGTCATCGCCCAACGATCTCCTGCCCGGCCTTGCCGAAGCGCCGCATTATCACGGCCATCGTGACCGGCTGCGCGCGCGCTTTCGCAGCGCAGGTGCCGAGGCCTTGAGCGACTACGAGTTGCTGGAACTGGTGCTGTTCCGCGCATTGCCGCGGCGTGACGTGAAACCGCTGGCCAAGGCATTGATCCAGGCTTTCGGCTCCTTCGCCGAGACGGTCCACGCCCCGGATGCGCGGCTGCGCGAAGTCGGCGGTCTTGGCGAAGCCGCGATCACCGAAATCAAGCTGATCGCCGCCGCATCGAGCCGCGTGGCCAAAGGGCAATTGAAGCAGCGCACCGTGTTGTCCTCGTGGGCCACGGTGATCGATTACTGCCGCACGGCGATGGCGTTCGCCGACAAGGAACAGTTTCGCATCATCTTCCTGGACAAGCGTAACCAGCTGATCGCCGATGAGGTGCAGCAGGTCGGCACCGTCGATCACACGCCGGTCTATCCGCGCGAAGTGGTGAAGCGGGCGCTGGAATTGTCCGCCACTGCCATCATCATGGTGCACAACCATCCCTCCGGCGACCCGACCCCGTCGCAGGCGGATATCCAGATGACGAAAGCCGTGATCGAGGTGAGCAAGCCGCTGGGAATTTCGGTGCACGACCACATCATCGTCGGCAAGCATGGACATGCAAGCCTGAAGGGGATGAAGTTGATTTGATCCCGGTGATGCCCGTTAGATGCCGTTGGCTTTCAGATGGTCCTCCGCAGCCCTGATCCCGCTTTTGGCCTTGAGCGTGAGAGCCGTTGGTTGCGGCTTCCAGTCGGACACCATCTTCTCTGCACTCCGGAGGTCGGCTTCGGATAAAAAGCTCGCCATTTCACTGACATGCTTCCGGGGCGCCAATCCTGAAAGCTTGAAATACACATAGGCCAACGAGAGATCCCGCGGCGCTCCCTGGCCCGACGCATAGGCGCGCGAGAGGCTGAAAAGAGCGTTGAGATAGCCCTGATCGCCCGCCATCCTCCACCATTTGACAGCCTGCTCCGGACTTGCCTTCCGATCATACAGATTGGCGACGTCGTGCTGCGCGAGGGAGTAGCCGGCCTCGGCAGCAACGAGTTTATATTTCAGGGCCTGATCTGCGTCAGATGCGATGATGCCCTCGCCCTGGCCGTCATAATAGCAGCCGAGTTTGTAGGCTCCGAGCGGATGGTTGGATGCGGCCGATTTCTGAAACCACGCGAAGGCCAGCTTGCGATCCTGCGGGGTGCCGATGCCGTTATTGTACATCATGCCGACATGATACTGCGCCTCCGCATCGCCACGCGCGGCCAACGCCGCCATGGCGTTGAAGGAGCTTGTGTCGCTCGCGTGGGACGGCGCCGAGAAAAACAGAAGACATGAGAAAAGCAGGGAGACGAATTTCATCTCACCCTCCAGTCGGGGTCTGAGCGAATGATCTCCCTTTGTCTTCCGCAGCCGAAATAGGTTCGGATAATAGTTGAGCGCAGCACTATCGATGCGTCGTAGTGGAAAAGGCTCATACGCCTGAATATGACCTGTCACGGCCGTACGCGCACAGTGCGTGTGCGGCTCGCTCATCCCATCCTGCGCCAGCCCTACTGCCTCAGCAGCATCAGCGGATCGGCCATGTCGGGCATGCGCCGCCATTGCGCGTTGTCGTCGGCCTCGAAATGCCAGGTCTCGCCCGACGCCGACATCAGCAGCAATTCGCCGCGCTCGAGCCGCCATTGCGTCGGCTTGAAATTGGCAACCAGCGGATCGCAGCGCGGCTTGAGGAAGAGCTGGAAGTTATCCGGGCCGGCTTCGTTGTTGGTCAGGGTCAGGCCGCAGATGGCCCGCCCGTTGCTGCGCACGATCGACCAGTCGCCGATCATTTGATCCATCGACTTGGCCAGCGACCGCGCGGCCGCGAGATTCTGCAGGATATAGACGCCCTCACCGGTGCGTACGCCTTCGAAGATGCCGCTTTCGACTTCGGTGAAATCGATCACCGGCTCGCCAGCCGGAGTCTGTAGCCGAACGATATCCAGCCCCTTGATATTCCAGGCGACGATGTCCTTGGTAAAGGGCAGCGCCGTCGCGCAATCGGGTTCGAGCTCGAGCTTGAGGCCTTGCGGCGTGGTGTCGGGCTTCAGCGTCACCACGCAGGTTTTGCTGCGTTCGGTGGTGGAGAGCTCCCACTGCCCGATCATGTTGTGCTTCAGCGCTGCCGAATCCTGGGCGGGCGCCGGTGCGCCGACGAGCATCGCGCCGGCAACAACCAGGCCCGCATGCTCAGCGGCCCTTGACCGGGGTTTCCGGGATCGGCGTCAGCACCGGTTTGCCGCCGAACCAGAGCTTCAGGTTATCGACAACCATCTGATCCATGGCATTGCGCGTCACCACCGAGGCCGAGCCGACATGGGGTAGCAGCACGACATTCTGCAGCGCCTGCAATGCATCGGGCACCTTCGGCTCCTGCGCGAACACGTCGAGACCGGCAGCAAGGATCGTCCCGGACCTCAGCGCATGGATCAGCGCCGGCTCGTCGATGACCGACCCGCGGGCGACGTTGACGATGATGCCGCGCGGGCCCAGCGCCTGCATCACCTCGGCATTGACGAGATTGGCCGTGCTGGCACCGCCCGGCGTGATCACGATCAGCGTATCCACCGCCTTCGCCATCTCGACGAGGTTCGGATAGTGCTGATACGAAATGCCGGCGGCAGGATTGCGCGAGTGATAGACCACTGGCACCAGCGATGCGTCGAGGCGGCGCGCGATCGCCTGGCCGATGCGGCCCATGCCCACCATGCCGACCTTGCGGTCGCGCAGCGAGCCGACCGTGAGCGGATAGCCTTGCGTGGCCCAGAGGCCCGAACGGACATATTTGTCCGCCTTGATGAATTCGCGCGCGGTGGCGATGAACAGTCCGAGGGCGACGTCGGCCACCTCCTCGGTCAGCACATCCGGCGTATTGGTGACGACGATGTTGTGCTCGGCGGCGTATTTGGCGTCGATGTGGTCGTAGCCGACACCGAAGGATGAAATGATCTCGATATTCGGATATTTCGACAGCACAGCACCATTGGTCGGCACCAGGCCGGTGACGGCGATGCCACGGAGCTTGTCGGCGACGCCGGCCGGCAACCGTTCGAGATCGGGCTGCGTTTCATATTTGTGCAACACGAACTGGTCCGTGAACCCGTTCTCGATCAGCGGCTTCGACGGTCCATAGACCAACAGATCGATCTTGTCCGAAGAGATTCCCGTCCCCATTATTTTTCCTTTCGCAGTGCACTCTCATGCCAGCGCCGCAGCATCAGATGCGACGCCAGAGCGAGAAGCATATAAATCACTATCCCAGCGACGGACAGCAGCAATAGCGCGGCGAACATACGGGGAATATTGAGGCGATAACCGGACTCTGTGATGCGATAGGCCAGCCCCGAGCCGGCGCCTGCCGCACCTGCCGCGATCTCCGCCGCAACGGCGCCGATCAGGGACAGTCCGCCGGCGATGCGCAGCCCGCCGAGCATGTAAGGCAGCGCCGACGGCAGCTGCAGATAGCGCAGGGTTTGCCAGCTTGAAGCGCCATTGAGCTGGAACAGGCCCTTGAGATTACGATCCACGGAATTCAGCCCCAACGTGGTGTTGGCCAGCACCGGGAAAAAGGCGACGATCCAAGCGCAGGCCACCACGGCGGCTTCCTGAGGCAGATAGATCAGCATCAGCGGCGCAATGGCGATGACCGGTGTGACCTGCAGCACCACCGCATAGGGTAGCAGCGAATATTCGAGCCACTTCGACTGATTGAACAGCAGTGCCAGCGTGACGCCACCGATAGCCGCGGCGATGAAACCTTGCAGCGCCGTGAGCAGCGTGACGCCGAGCGAGGCCGAGAGGACCGGCCAGTCGGCGATCAGGGTCCGGCCGACCAGAAGCGGCCCCGGCAGGATATAGGGCGGAATGCCGTTCAGCCGGACCACCAGATCCCAAGCGATCAAACCGCAGACGAACACCGCGACGGGCCAGACGATCCGCTGCCAGCGCCCGTCGACCGGCCCGCGCTCACCCTCCGGCAAAGGCTCCAACCCGTTCATGCCAGCGCCTCCGCATCGCTCGCCTGCATCAGCTCCCGTGAGACGTCGCGGCAGCAATTGGCATAGGCGATGGAGGTTCGAAACGCGTCGTCACGTGGATCGGGCGTATCGACTCGATACTCCGCGTGGACGCGGCCGGGGCGCGACGTCATCACCATCACCCGCTGCGACAGGTAGACGGATTCATAAACGGAGTGGGTGACGAACACGACGGTGGTGCCGAGCTTGTGCCACAGGGCAAGCAGATCGTTGTTCAGCCGGAACCGTGTGATCTCATCCAAAGCGGCAAACGGCTCGTCGAGCAACAAGACGTCCGGCGAGGTGACCAGCGCCCGCGCCAGCGAGACCCGCATCTTCATGCCGCCGGACAATTCGCGGGGATAGGCATCAGCGAAATCGGCGAGGCCGACCTGCGCCAGCACCTCTGCAACCCGCGGCGTCGACTCCGCATCTGTTACATACGCGAGCTTGAGCGGCAGTCGCACGTTTTCGCGCACCGTGGTCCAGGGCATCAGCGTCGGCTCCTGAAACACGAAGCCGATGCCATGGCGTGATGCACGCGCCGGCACCTCGATATCGCCGCCGGATGGCGCCGCAAGTCCCGCAATCAGCCGCAACGCGGTGGATTTACCGCAGCCGGACGCGCCGAGCAGCGACACGAA
>JAPLPC010000580.1 GCA_026400425.1 Hyphomicrobiales bacterium
GACAAGTTCGCCGCCATGGTCGCGAGCATGAAGACGATGGCTGCCGAGATGCAGAGCGAGCTCGAAAGCACGCGTACGGAACTCCGCCGCGGCGTGTTCGAGATGCCGCAGGAGGCCGCCGAAAGCACCGCGCAGATGCGCAAGGTGATCGTCGATCAGATCGAGGCGCTGGCCGAGCTCAATCGCATCGTCGCCCGTCACGGTCGGGGCATGGATGTCGTCTCGTCCGCCACCCGCACGACGTCGCAGCGTGAACGCGAGCCGGAGCCCGTGATGGCCACGGCAAGCCGCGCGGAAAGCCGCGGCGAGTCACGCGCTGAGGCGTCCCGCGCCGAGCCGTCGCGCCGTTCCGCGTCGGTCGGTACCGCATCGAACCTGCCGACCGCCGATTTCGGCAGCCCGTCGCGCCGCACCGATGCCCCCTCGGTCGCTCCCGCCAGTCAGGGCAATGGTGACGGCTGGCTGAGCGATCTGCTCGGCCGCGCCGAGGATGAAGAGGAAGCGCCGCGCGCCCGCGCGCCGCAACAGCCGGCTGCCCCCAGCAATCCGCTGGAGTCGCTGTCGCTCGACATCAGCCGCCTGATGGACCGCAACCTCGCGGCCGAGATGTGGGATCGCTATCAGCGCGGCGAGCGCAAGGCCTTCAGCAAGCGGCTCTACACGCCGGCCGGCCAGAAAGCGTTCGACGAGGTCGCCCGCAAGTATCGCGCCGACCGTACGTTCAAGACGACAGTGGACCGCTACATCACCGAGTTCGAGCGCCTGCTCGACGAAGTGGCCCGCGACGAACGTGGTCCGGATGCGCTGCGCACCCACCTCACCTCGGAAACGGGACTGGTCTACACGCTGCTGGCCCATGCGGCCGGACGGCTGGGATAAGGCTCGGCCACAGATCGAAACGCAAAAGCGGAGGCAGCGATGCCTCCGCTTTTTCGTTTGCGAACGAGAGCAGCGCGCAGCCACTCGCATATCAACCCAAGATTATCGAGTGCCCTCTCAGGCTTCATTGCGAGGAGCGCAGCGACGAAGCAATCCAGTCCTTGCTTTGGACTTCTGGATTGCTGCGCTGCGCTCGCAATGACGAAACGGGGAAGATCAGCGTTTGTGCTTAGTCGCGCGCCTACGCAAACCCGATCCGCTGCGTAAAGCTGCGTGTCGCGCCGGCGGCAATATGCATGACGCCGGGCTTGTCGGCGAATTCGCCGTCGAATTCGATCGGGCTGGCATAGCCATGCCACGGCTCGATACACAGGAACGGCGCGCCCGACGGTTTCGACCAGATGCCGAGTTGCGGGAAGCCGTCCCAGGCGAAGCTGATGACCGGTGTGCCCGGCGCGGCATAGCGCAGCGACGTGCTGGCAATGTGATTGAAGATCATCGCATCATCGGCGAACAGCGTCTCGGACAGCGGCAGCTGCGTGCCTTGCACAGGCGTCGGCTCGGCATCGGGCAACAACAAGCCGCCGTCGAGACGACGGATCGGCGCGGGCTCCGGTGTCTCGAAGGTGATGCGATGGGCTTCCTTCGCGACGCCCTCGGCCAGTGGCCATTGAAACGCCGGATGGGCGCCGATCGAGGCCGGCAGCATCTCGTCGCCGGGATTGCTGATCGCATAGCCGACCACGAGCTCGTCGCCCTCGACCGCGTAGGAGACGTCGAGCCGGAACGCGAACGGATATTTCGCCCTGCTCGCCGCGCTGTCGTGGAGCGACAATGCGCACACCGTCTTTTCGCGCGCCGTCCAGGTGAACCGCTGGTCACGCGCGAAACCGTGCTGCGTCATCGGATAGGTCTGGCCACGATGCGTCAGAAGATCGTTCCTGAGGCGGCCGACGATGGGAAACAGGATCGGCGCATGACGCGGCCAGTCCGGGCCGGCCTGCCACAGCACCTCTTGGCCGTCCGCGTTCCTCAGCGAACACAGCTCGGCGCCGTCGGCCTTGATGGTGGCCATCACACGGCCGTTGCCGATGGTGAAACGATCGTCGGTGGCCATGGTCGGGCTCCTGTCGTGGTGGGCAAAGCGTCGCGTGCCCCCACTCGTCAGAACCACATTGGCAGAAAAATGGTGGGCACGCTCGCTTTGCCCACCCTACATCACCGGCGTCGCTGCAACTGCTGCGGCGGCGGCAATTGCTGCTGTGGCTGCTGCTGCGGCGCCGTCTGTTGCGAACTGGTGCTCGGGCCGAACAGCAGACGGGTCGGGTTGCGATCGAGATTGTTCACGGCGCGGCTGACATCGTTCAGCGTGCGCGAGGCGTCGCCGAGGGCGCGGCGCCCGTCGACGATCAGCGCGGCGGTGCGCTTGTCGAGATTGTCGGTGAGTTCGTGGAACGACTTCACCGCCGCGGTGAGCGCGCCGCCATCCTTGCCGCCGGCCAGCGTGTCGAGGCCGAGCATGATGTTGTCAGTCTTGGCCACCACGCCGTCGGCCTTGCCCATGATGCTGTCGATCTTCTTCATGATGCCGTCGATGGACTCCGCGTTGCGGGCGAGCACGCCGGTGAAGGTTTCGACATTGCTGAGCGCGCCCTTGAGCGCCTCCTGATTGTCGGTCACCAGGCGGTTGACGTTCTGCAGCGTCGCGCGCACGGCCTCGCCGATGTCCTTGGTCGCCTCCGGATCGGCCGTCAGCACCGGCACGCCGTCGGTATCGACCGGCACTTCGGGCGCATCCGGCGCGCCGCCCTTCAGCGCGATCGCAGCGACGCCGGTGAGACCCTGGAATTCGAGCCCGGCCAGCGTATCCTTGCGGATCGGCGCCACGGTGTCGATCATCGCCAGCGCGACCACGCGCTTCGGGTTATCGAGCTTGACCGAGACGATTTCACCGACACGGATGCCGTTGAAATTGACGTTGCCGCCATTGCGCAGCCCCGAGGCCGAGCCTTCGAACACGACCCGCAGCGGCGTGCGCTGCTTGCCCGAATGCAGGTTCTGAAACCACATGACGAAGCCGATCGCTGCCGCGATCACGGCCAGCGTGAAGGTGCCAATCAGGACATAGTTTGCCCGCGTTTCCATCACTCAAACTCCAATCAAGCCATGACCGCGCGAGCGCGCTTGCCATGGAAATACTCACGTAGCCAGGGATGCGTGGAGGCCAGCATGTCGGCCATGGTCCCCTGCGCGATGATCTTGCCGTCGCCGAGCACGGCGATGCGGTCGCAAGCGGTGTGCAGACTGTCGAGGTCATGGGTCACCATGAACACCGTCAGCCCGAGCGTTCGCTGCAGCGTGCGCACCAGTTCGTCGAAATCGCCGGCGCCGATCGGATCGAGGCCCGAGGTGGGCTCGTCGAGGAACACGATCTCCGGATCGAGCGCGAGCGCCCGCGCCAGCGCCACGCGCTTGATCATGCCGCCCGAGAGCTCCGACGGATAGCGCTCGACGACTTCGGGCTTGAGGCCGACCATGGCAAGCTTGGCCATGGTGATTTCATCCAGCAGCCGCTGCGAGACCTTCAGATATTCGCGTACCGGAAACTGGATGTTCTGCCGCACGTTCAGCGACGAGAACAGCGCACCGTGCTGAAACAGGATGCCCCAGCGGCGCTCGATGTTGCGGCGTTCTTTCTCGCTGCTGTCGAGATCGGTCCCCAACACCTCGATGCGGCCCGCCAGTTTCGGCACCAGACCGATGATGGTGCGCATCAGCACGGATTTGCCGGCACCGGATGCGCCGACGAAGCCGAGGATTTCGCCGCGCGCGACGTCGAGATTCAAGCCGTTCAGCACCTTGCGGCTGCCGAACGCCACGGTGAGGTCGCTGACGCGGATGAGATGGTGGTGTTGACTCATAACTGGAAAGAGATTCGGCAGTTGATGTGGGATTATGTGGGGATCGCTCGGACA
>JAPLPC010000652.1 GCA_026400425.1 Hyphomicrobiales bacterium
CGGCAGCGCAGCGCGATCCGAACAATCCGGAAACCTGGGGCAAGGTCGGCCGCAACGAGGATTGCCCGTGCGGCTCAGGCAAGAAGTTCAAGCACTGCCACGGCCGGTATGCGTGAGGGGTGTGGGCCGCTGGCTGATGGTTCGGTGTGAGTCGATAGGTTATTGCCTGCTGCACCCCCATCCCCGGCCCTTCCCCGCAAGGGGGAAGGGGAGCCCAGGCAATTAAGTCAATCGGCTGATCTTCGCTTAAGTCACATGCTCCGCGCTTAGTGTGCCCTTCCCCCTTGCGGGGAAGGGTCGGGGATGGGGGTCGCCACGCTCTGGATGACCTGAAGCACGCCGTCGATATTCTCGAAGACCTCATGATTCCAGAACCGAAGCACGCGATAACCACGGGCTTCGATGTAAGCGGTGCGCCGCGCATCCGCCTCCTGCTGCCGGTCATGCTGGCCGCCATCGAGCTCGATCACGAGCTTCGCCTTCCGACTCGCGAAATCGACGATGAACGGGCCGATCAAGGCCTGACGCCGGAAGTGTGAGCCGGCCAGCGTGATGTCATGCTTCAACCGCGGCCAGAGCTTGCGCTCGGCGTCGGTGGGATCGGCGCGCATCTCGCGTGCGAAGCTGTGTTGGCGATCGTCCATCGAAAGCGCCGTTGGACACGTGACGTCACGCGGGCAAAATCACTACGACCTCAGCGCAGCGCCTGGAAGCGGCTGTCGAACGAGTTGCCGGAGACGACAGGTGCGGCGCCGGACATAGAGGCGCTGGCGGATGCAGCGGCCGGCTCGGCCATGACCGTCGGCTTCAGCGGCGAACGCGCTGTCGCAACGGCTGTAGCCGGAGCGGGCTTGGCCGCCGGCACCGGCGTAGCCTTGGCGGCGCTGGACGGGGACTTGGCGGCAGCGCTCGGTGCGGGAGCCGGCGTCGATGCCGGTTTGGCTGTTGCGGTCGCCGTGGTGTCGTCGCCACCCATGCCGACCTTCTTGGCGATATTGCTGAAGAAGCCGCCTCCCGACGACGCCACGCGCGTGGTGGCTTCGGCCGCGGGCGCCGTGGACGCCGACGATTCATCCGTGTTCGAGAACATCGAGGCAGCAAACGACGGCGACGATGTCGCCATCGCAGTCGCCTTCGGCGGATTGACGTGGGGCGGAATGGTGCCCGGCGCGCGGGCATGAGCGACGCTGGCGCTGCCTGGCAGATCCGGCTCCGACAGGCCGGTCGCGCCTTCCGGGATCTTGGAGGCGAAGATGCGATTCATGCCGCCGTCGATATCCGGACGGCGCTGCGCCATCGGCGTACCCTTGGAGACCAGTTCCGCGACCTTGGCATCGTCGCTCGCTTCCTTGGCGCGAACGGCAGCGGCGATTTCGGCGGGCACTTCATAGACCGGGCATTTGGCCGACGCATTGAACATCACCGGGCGCGTCGGGCTGGCATTCGGCACCACCGGATCGAACACGTAGCGTTGCTCGCAGAACTCGACCCGGGGCTCCTGCTTCGTCACTTCGAAATGATCGTAGCCCTGCTTGATCATCTTCCAGAACGGCATGTTCGGGTTGTTGCGATGACGCGCCATGTTCACCGGCGTCATGCGGAACGGATAGGCCTGCACCTGGAACGCGCGCTGGCCACCAAAGAAACTCTCGCGACCAAGCGAATAGATGTCCGAGATCTGCTCGTCGGTCATCGCGTAGCAGCCGCGCGACGAGCAATCGCCATGCACCATCAACTGCGAGCCGGTGCGGCCGAGCGATTTATCGAACGCGTTGGGATAGCCGATATTGAACGACAGATAGAACGACGACTGCGGGTTCATCTGTCCCGGCGAGATCGAATAGAAGCCTTCCGGCGCCTGACGATCCCCTTCCTTGATCTTCGGTCCGAGATCGCCCGACCACCGGCAGATCGGATAGGTCTTGAGCAGCGCGAACTGACCGGAGCGAGTCTGCTTCCAGACTTCAAGCTCGGCTTCCTGTTTGAACAGGCGGACCAGCAGCGGCGATTGCGGGTCCATGTCCTTGGCCGCCATTTCGGCCAGCAGTTTCTCGGGGATCGGCTTGTTGGCCTTGGCGTTGCTCGCCAGCGACATCTGCTCGCCATTGCAGCCAGCCAACAGCGCACCGGCCGACAAGACGACCGAGGTGAGCAGCACGCGAAGAAGCGAGCGATTGATCAAGGTGAAACTCCGCCGCCGGCCATGACCGGCACCCCAAGGAATAAAGACAAATTAGTCCTAATTCCTTCCAAAATATTAGCCTTATGGCACCGCAACCGCAACACAACCGGCTGTGAAGGCCGGGTTCCCGTCCGGCGATGGTCAACAGAGATTGAAGATGGCGCGGCAGGCGGAATTACGGCGGAGATGATGAGGGCGGTGGGGATGGTTAATCGGAAGTGTGAATGCGCTTAAGCTATCTCCCGTCGCTCCGTCCCTCTGGTGAGGAGGCGCGCAGCGCCGTCTCGAACCATGAGCTAGCCGGGCTCTCCTCGGCCATCCTTCGGGACGCCCGCCTTCGGCGGGCTCCTCAGGACGAGGGTGGAGTGCGCGGAGGGAGCCGCCCAGACCCGGATCTACGCCCGGATTACCGTCTTCAAGTAGTTGTAAGCCTTGATGACTTCGATCAGGCGGTCTTCGGTGGAGCGGTCGCCGCCATTGGCGTCGGGGTGGTGCTGCTTGACCAGCGCCTTGTACTTGGCCTTGACGTCGTCGAGGGTCGCCTCGCCGCTGAGACCCATGACCTGCAGCGCCTTGCGCTCGGCATTCATGATCTTGCGCGCTTCGGGCTTCGGCGCTTCGGTCTGGGCGCGGCGGCGGCCGCGACCGAGGCCGTTCATCTCGTCGAACATGGCGAACGGATCGACGGCGCCGTCGAGATCGGCCTCGCCGGTTTTGCCTTTGCCTTTGGTGCCGTTGGCGCCCATTGCCCAAGTCGGACGATGGCCGGTCAGCGCGTC
>JAPLPC010000615.1 GCA_026400425.1 Hyphomicrobiales bacterium
CTCGACGGCGGCATGAAGCTCGGGCGTCGTGTATTGAGTCACGTCGAGTGGATCGTAGGATGATGAAACACCGCCACCGGCCATCAGCTTGATCTGGGTAGCGCCAAGCGCCAGCAGCTCCCGGGTGCGCTTGCGCACCGTGTCGGGATCATCGGCGATGGCCGCGCCACCGACACGCTCGCTGTTCGTGTAGTCGCCAGGGCGCGCGGGAAAATCTGTCGGGAGCCTGAAGTCGCCATGCCCGCCCGTCTGCGAGATCATGGCGCCTGAGGGCCAGATGCGCGGCCCGGGCACCAGGCCGGCGTCGATGCCGCGCTTCAACCCGAACGCAGGTCCGCCCATGTCGCGGATGGTCGTAAAGCCGCGCAGCAACGTGTCATTGGCGGCCCTGACAGCCGCGACATTCACGAAGCCGACGTCGGATGTGAGCACGGCCAATTGCGGCAGCGATGCAAACATGATGTGCGTGTGTGCGTCGATGAGGCCGGGGGTCAGCGTGCGGCCACCGCATTGTATCCGCTTGAGCGCCATGTCGGCCGGCGCGGCGATTGGTGCGGTAGAGATGGTCTTGATGATGTTGCCGATGACGAGAACGTTCGATGGCGGGGAAAGTTTGTCAGCGACGCCATCGAAGATGCGGACGTTCTCGAACATCGTGCCCTGCGGCTGTCCGCCTTGCGCGGCAACTGGTGTCGTTGCGCTGGACATGCCGAGACCGGCGGCCGCGACGGCACCGATGAAGAAGCTCCGGCGCGAGAGCTGCGCATTGGCCCTTTCGGACAACATCAGCAGATGCGGGTCACAGCAGCGGCAGTTCACGCCGCCCGTGAGGTGCTCGTACTTCTTGCCAACCCTCATAAGCATCGGTGCCTCCTCGGCCTTACAGCAGGATTGCGCTACCTTTGATTGCGAATATGGGCAAATGTATCCTGACGCAGGCTATCCCGTCGCCGATAAGCTCCGCAAGCAATAGCTGATGCTGTGAGGCAGGAAGCTTCCCTGTGACGTCACTGTCCCGTCGGGATGTTTGGTCTGCTCCTCGGCGGCGCCTGTGACATGAGATGTCCGATCGCGCGTTATCAAATTGGGCTACGGGGTCGTTCGACGTCGATATCCATCGTCAGACGCCATAGCACGCAGGCGCACCAAGATCTGCGCGGATCGCCAACCGATTGTTACTGCAAGGAAATGATGGTGCTGCCAGACAGGATTGAACTGTCGACCTCTCCATTACCAATGGAGTGCTCTACCACTGAGCTACAGCGAGGCGTTCTCTGCCACACCCGCATCCATGGTGCAAGCGCGGCAGGGCTCCGACGGGCATCATTATGAAGGATTTATACGGGCTCGCCGTTTTGGCGCGGAATCGATGACCATTTGCCGCGTTTGCAGCTCCCTCGTTTGCCGCCGTGCAAAATGCTATAGTGGCGGTTGAATGCCACCGCCACTGATCAATGTCCCCGGTTCCAGACCTGCCTTTCATGACCGATCGTCCTGCCAGTGACCGCGAAATGGCCCGTCAGGCGCGGCTGCGCCAGGCGCTGCGCGACAATCTGAAGAAGCGCAAATCGCAGTTGCGCGGGCGTGCCGATCTGGCCGCGGCGGAAGCTGGGGTGTCGTCCGAGCCGGATATGGCCATGGATAAGATGTCAGGGCCGAGCGATCCGGACCGAGACTGACGTTTCATCGAACACCCACGCGCAGGCGAAATACCATGGACTCGAACGACATCCCCGAGCACAAGAAAATGGCGATGCAGGTGCCGCGCCACGATCAGACCTTCCCGGCGCTCACCGCAGCCGAGATCGAGCGCATGCGCCGGTTCGGCGACAACCGGCATTTCAAGGATGGCGACATGCTGTTCGAGACCGGCAAGCCCGGCCCGGGCATGTTCGTGGTGCTGTCCGGTCATGTCTGCGTCACCCAGCGCGACGGCTTCGGCCGGGTGTCGCCGGTGGCGGACCAGGGCCCCGGACAGTTCCTGGCCGAGATCGGGCAGTTGTCGGGCCGCATGGCGCTGGTCGATGGACGCGCCGAGGGCGATGTCGAAACGCTGCTGATTGCGCCGGAGCGGCTGCGCGCCTTGCTGGTAGCCGAAGCGGATCTCGGCGAGCGCATCATGCGCGCGCTGATCCTGCGCCGTGTCAACCTGCTGCAGGGTGGCGTCGGCGGGCCGGCGCTGATCGGTTCTGCCACCGCGAGCGACATGGTGCGCCTGCAGGGCTTCCTCACCCGCAACGGCCATCCTTATCATCTGCTCGATCCGCAGATCGACAAGGATGCCGCCGATGTGGTGGCGCGCTATTCGCCGTCGCCGCGCGATCTGCCGTTGGTGGTGGTGCCGGACGGCACGGTGTTGCGCAATCCGTCGCTGTCCGAAATGGCGCATGCGATGGGCATGATCCACCATATCGCGAAGGACAAAGTCTATGACGTCGCCGTCGTCGGCAGCGGCCCGGCCGGCCTGTCGACGGCGGTCTATGGCGCGTCCGAAGGCCTCTCCATTGCGGTGTGCGATTTGCGCGCCTTCGGGGGTCAGGCCGGCGCCAGCGCGCGGATCGAGAATTATCTCGGCTTTCCCACCGGCATCTCCGGCCATGCGCTGACGGCACGCGCGTTCAATCAGGCGCAGAAATTCGGTGCCGATGTGATGATCCCTGTCACGGTGAGCCAGCTCGATTGCGCGCGGACCGACGGCCTGTTTGCCCTGGAGCTGGAAGGCGGCGACACGCTGCAGGCGCGATCGATCGTGATCGCATCGGGCGCGCGCTATCGGCGGCCGGAGATCGAGCGTTTGGCCGATTTCGAAGGCCGCGGCGTGTGGTACTGGGCGTCACCGATCGAGGGCCGGCTGTGCAAGGAGCAGGAAGTCATCCTGGTCGGCGGCGGCAATTCGGCGGGACAGGCGGCCGTGTTTCTCGCCGGCCATGCGGCCAAAGTGCGGATGGTGATCCGGGGCGGCGGCCTGGCCGCATCGATGTCGCGCTATCTGATCGACCGGATCGAATCGACGGCCAATATCGAGCTCATCTTCAACACCGAAGTCGTGGCGCTCGACGGCGATCCCGAGGCGGGGTTGTCGCGGGTGACCACGCGCAGCCGCCTGTCCGGCGAGGATGCGACCGCCGAGATTCGCAATCTGTTCCTGTTCGTCGGCGCCGATCCGGCCACCGACTGGCTGGCCGATTGCGGTGTGACGCTGGATCGTGGCGGCTTCGTCCTTACCGGCGTTGCCGCCAACGGCCGAGCGGTGCAGGCGCTGGAAACCTCGGTGCCCGGTGTCTATGCGGTCGGCGATGTGCGCTCCGGTTCGGTCAAGCGCGTCGGCGGTGCCATTGGCGAAGGCGCGCAGGTGGTGGCCGCATTGCATGGATTTCTCGGCGACGCGGCGCGACCGACCTTGTAAAGGTGGACAGCCACGACGATCCAACTGCACACGGATGTCCAGTGCTTCGCTTTAATAATTTCGGTGCGGTAAATTAGTGCATGTGCCACTCGCTTCACCGTTGCTAATTATCAACCTTGCATCTTAGATTTGAGGCGGTCTAAGGCAGGGGTGCATCATGACTTTGGGGTTAAGCGTCGCCGCGATCACGCTGATTCACGTCATCATCAGTTTGATCGGAATCGTTACAGGCCTGATGGCGATGGTCGGCTTGTTGACATCGAAGCCGATGCCCGGCTGGACCGCGGTGTTTCTGCTCACCACCATCCTGACCAGCGTCACCGGCTTCATGTTTCCGTTCGACAAGCTGCTGCCGTCGCATGTAATCGGCATCATCTCGCTGCTGCTGCTGGCGGCTGCCTGCTTCGCGCTCTACAGTCAGAAGCTGGCCGGGCCCTGGCGCTGGATCTATGTGGTGACGGCGATGACGTCGCTCTATCTCAATATCTTCGTGCTGATCATCCAGAGTTTCCTCAAAGTCCCGCCCCTGCATGCGCTGGCACCGAGCGTGCCACCCAGCGAGCCGCCTTTTGCCATCGTGCAGGGGATCGTGCTGGTGCTGTTCGTGGCGGCGACCGTCATGGCGGTGCGGAAATCCCGCCCGGTCGGCGGCGGACTGGCCTGAAAACGGCCGATCCGGCCGTTTTCAGGCGTTAGGTTCCCATCGAAAAGCCGCAAATGCGAAGCTTTTGCGTGATGGCTCTGTTAGAGCCGGGGCCATTGGCTCTATAGTCCGTGGCTCAGCATTCAGCGGGAATCAGTATGGATCGCATTCGCATCGTCGGCGGCAACAAACTCAATGGCACGATCCCGATTTCGGGGGCGAAGAACGCTGCCTTGCCATTGATGATTGCAGCGCTGCTGACCGATGAGACGCTCATTCTCGACAACGTGCCGCGGCTGGCCGACGTCGCGCAGGTGCAGCGTATCCTCGGCAATCACGGCATCGACATCATGTCGGCCGGCAAGCGCCCGGGCGATCATGAATATCAGGGTCAGACCCTGCATATCTCCGCAGCCAACATCATCGACACCACGGCGCCTTATGAACTGGTTTCGACCATGCGCGCATCGTTCTGGGTGATCGCGCCGCTTCTGGCGCGCATGCATGAGGCCAAGGTGTCGCTGCCCGGCGGCTGCGCGATCGGCACCCGTCCGGTCGATCTCCTGATCATGGCGCTGGAAAAGCTCGGTGCCGAACTGACCATCGACGGCGGTTACGTGATCGCGAAAGCCCCCGGTGGCCTCACGGGCGCCGAGATCGAATTCCCGAAGGTCACGGTGTCGGGCACCCATGTGGCGCTGATGGCTGCGACGCTCGCCAAGGGCACGACGGTCATCACCAATGCGGCCTGCGAGCCGGAGATCGTCGACGTTGCCGACTGTCTGAACAAAATGGGCGCCAAGATCACCGGCGCCGGCACCGCGCGCATCGTGATCGAGGGCGTCGCCAGGCTGCATGGCGCCCGCCATACCGTGCTGCCGGACCGGATCGAAACCGGCACCTATGCCATGGCGGTGGCGATGACCGGCGGCGACGTGCAACTGTCCGGCGCACGGCCGGAATTGCTGCAGTCGGCGCTCGATGTGCTGGTCGAAGCGGGGGCGACCGTGACGCCGAACAATGACGGCATCCGCATCGCCCGCAATGGCGCCGGCATCAAGCCGGTGGATGTGGCAACCGCGCCGTTCCCCGGATTCCCGACCGATCTGCAGGCGCAGCTGATGGCGCTGATGACCATGGCCAAGGGATCGTCGCACATCACCGAAACGATTTTCGAGAATCGTTTCATGCATGTGCAGGAACTGGCCCGGTTTGGTGCCCGCATCCATCTCGACGGAGAAACCGCCACCATCGACGGCATCGGCAAGCTGCGCGGCGCGCCCGTGATGGCCACCGATCTGCGCGCGTCCGTCTCGCTGGTGATCGCTGCTCTGGCGGCCGAAGGCGAGACCATGGTGAACCGCATCTATCACCTCGACCGCGGCTTCGAGCGGCTGGAAGAGAAACTGTCGGCCTGCGGCGCGCAGATCGAGCGCATCAGCGGGTAATCCATTCACCGTGTCCTGGACGCGATGCTGCGCGAAGTGCTGCTTCAAAGAGTCGGGACCGTCAAAGGCGACGGAGTTCGCAACGGTCCCGGCTCTGCGGCGCATCACGACGCGCTGCGCAGCGTCCGGGACAGACAGAGCGGGGGCATCTTGACGGGACGACGCAGACTCATCGCCATGGATGCCGACGACCTCGCGGTGATTTCCGCGCATGTGCAGGACGCCGAGGTGCGCATCGCCGATATCGTCTGGCGCCCCAGCGAGAAGCGCCTCGTCGTCGGCATGAACCGGCTCGACTGGCAGCAGGCGATCGCGGGCGAAGCCACGCCGCGTCGGTTGATCTCGGCGCTGCGTTTCGATCGCGTCATGGCCTGCAAATCCCGCGATATCGATCTTGAGGGCGGGGATGCCGCGTTGAAACTGCTGGGCATCGAATTCAACACCGGCGAGACGCCGGGCGGCAATGCGTTGTTGTTGTTCGACGGTCGCGGCGCGTTGCGGCTCGATGTCGAGTGCCTCGAATGCGAGTTGGCGGACCTGGGGCCGGATGATCTCAGCGGAGACGACGAGGCCGGGCTGGAGGCGTGACGTCTTGATATCACAGCCTTGACGTCACCCATTGCCCGCGCCATTGAGCAGGGGGGCCACTTATGGGCTCCGCCGCGATACCACCAGGCTCCGCCGGGATATAGCAATGCCAATTCGCCTCGATGCCGCTCACGCTGATTTCGCTCAACGCTTCAAGGGCTTCCTGGCCATGAAGCGCGAAGTCGCGGCCGATATCGAGGCCGCCACGCGGGCGATCGTGGATGACGTGGCGGCGCGTGGCGACGCGGCTTTGCTCGACGCCACCCGCAAGTTCGACAAGCTCGATCTGCAGGCGTCCGGCCTGCGCGTCACGGCTGCCGAAATCGACGCTGCCGTCGCTGCCTGCGACGAGCCGACCGTGGATGCGCTGCGGTTTGCGTGCGACCGGATCGAGCTGTTCCACAAGCGCCAACTGCCGAAGGACGAGCGTTTCACCGATGCCGCCGGCGTCGAACTGGGCTGGCGCTGGAGCGCCATCGAAGCCGTCGGCCTGTATGTGCCCGGCGGTACGGCAGCCTATCCGTCGTCGGTGCTGATGAATGCCGTGCCGGCCAAGGTTGCCGGCGTCGATCGGGTGGTGATGGTGGTGCCGTCGCCCTCGGGTAAGCTCAATCCGCTGGTGCTGGCCGCTGCACGGCTTGCGGGCGTCTCGGAAATCTATCGCGTCGGCGGCGCACAGGCGGTGGCCGCTTTGGCCTACGGCACCGATACGATCGCGCCGGTGGCGAAGATCGTCGGTCCCGGCAATGCCTATGTCGCCGCCGCCAAGCGGCAGGTGTTCGGCCGCGTCGGCATCGACATGATCGCCGGCCCCTCGGAAGTGCTGGTGGTCGCCGACGACACCGCCAATGCCGGCTGGATCGCTGCCGATCTGCTGGCGCAGGCGGAACACGACACCAATGCACAATCGATCCTGATCACCGACAGCCGGCGCCTGGCCGATGAGGTCGCATCGGCCGTCGAATCCCAGCTCACCACGCTGCCGCGCGCCGACATCGCCCGCGCCTCATGGCAGGAGTTCGGTGCCATTATCCTGGTCGATGGGCTGGATGCAGCCGTGCCGCTGGCCAATGCCATCGCCGCGGAACATCTCGAAGTGATGACCGCCGATCCGGACGCCTTTGCGGCCCGGATCCGCAATGCCGGCGCGATCTTCCTCGGCGGCCATACGCCGGAGGCGATCGGCGATTATGTCGGCGGCTCCAACCATGTGTTGCCCACGGCGCGGTCTGCCCGGTTCTCTTCGGGCCTCGGCGTGCTTGACTTCATGAAGCGAACGTCGATCCTGAAGTGCGGGCCGGATCAGCTGCGAGCGCTGGGACCGGCTGCGATGACGCTGGGCAAGGCCGAAGGTCTCGATGCCCACGCAAGGTCGGTTGGATTGCGTCTCAATTTGCAATGAGTGATTCCCCCTCAGCCGAGAACGACACCAACAATCGCATCGTGGCGGTGACGCTGGATGAGGAGTCGATCGGCCGTTCCGGGCCGGATATCGAGCATGAGCGCGCCATCGCCATTTACGACCTGATCGAGGAGAACCTGTTCGCGCCGGAAGGCGCCACAGGCGGCCCGTTCACGCTGCATATCGGCATCACCGGCAGTCGCCTGATGTTCGATATCCGCAAGGAGGACGGCACGCCGGTGGTGGCGCATCTGCTATCGCTGACGCCGTTTCGCCGCATCGTGAAGGACTATTTCATGATCTGCGACAGCTATTACCAGGCCATCCGCACCGCGACGCCGGACAAGATCGAAGCCATCGACATGGGGCGCCGCGGCATCCACGACGAAGGCTCCCGCACGTTGCAGGAGCGCCTGTCCGGTAAGGTCCGCGTCGATTTCGAGACGGCGCGGCGGCTGTTTACGTTGATCTCCGTCCTGCACTGGAAGGGTTAGGCTTGTCGGCGCCGCCGCGTGCGGGCGTGCCGCAAGCCGTGTTGTTCGCCTGCGGGCAGAACAGCGTGCGTTCGCCGATGGCGGCGAGCCTGCTGCAGCAGATGTTTCCGCAGACGCTCTATGTCCGCTCGGCCGGCGTGAAGACGGGTGAGCTGGCTCCCTTCGTCGTCGCCGTCATGGCCGAGATGGGACAGGACGTCTCCAAACACCGCCCCATGACCTTCGAGGAGCTCGAGGACTGGGAGGGGATGAATTTCGATCTCATCATCACGCTGTCGCCGGAGGCGCATCACAAAGCGCTGGAACTGACCCGGACCATGGCAGCCGACGTGGAATACTGGCCGACCGCCGATCCCACCGATACCCAGGGCAATCGCGAGCAGAAGCTCGCGGCCTAGGCGGGATGGGTGTTCGCTTCGCTCAGCCACGTCTACAAGGCGCCAGCCGGTTGCCGCGGCGCACCCCTTCCGATAGGTTCCGGCCGCAATTTCAGGATCATCGACTCGCATGCTCGGCCGTCCCAAATTCGTTCTCGCGTCCGGTTCGCCTCGACGTGTCAGTCTGCTCAATCAGGCTGGCATCGAACCCGATGCGCTGCGCCCGGCCGATGTGGACGAAACTCCGACGCGCGGCGAACTGCCGCGCGCTTGCGCCAACCGACTGGCCCGCGCCAAGGCCGAGGCCGCGTTGAAATCGGTTCAGCTCGACGACGAATTGCGCGGCTCATTCATTCTCGCCGCGGATACGGTGGTCGCCGTCGGTCGTCGTATTATGCCCAAGGCGGAACTGGTGGACGAGGCCTCGCAATGCCTGCGGCTGTTGTCCGGCCGCAACCACCGCGTCTACACGTCGATCTGTCTGGTGACGCCGAAAGAAGGCTTTCGCCAGCGGCTGGTCGAGACCCGGGTCCGCTTCAAGCGGCTCAGTGAGGACGACATCTCCAGCTATATCGGTTCCGGCGAATGGCGCGGAAAGGCCGGTGGCTATGCCATCCAGGGCATCGCCGGCTCGTTCGTGGTGAAGCTGGTCGGTTCCTACACCAGTGTCGTCGGGCTGCCCCTGTACGAAACCACCGCGCTGTTGGGCGGCGAGGGGTTTCCGATCCGATTTGGCTGGTTGAATGCAAGCTAAAGCTCCACGTGCCCGTCCGGCCAAACCCTGCCCGATCTGCGGCGAGCCGTCGGTCGAGGTCTCGAAGCCGTTCTGTTCGGAGCGCTGCCGCGACGTCGATCTCAATCGCTGGCTGTCCGGACGTTATGCGATTCCCGGCCGCCCGACCGACGACGAGGATGGCGAATGAGGCGGCTCGACGCCGGTTCTGCCGGCGATCGGCTTTCGCATTGTTTTGGCGGCAAATTTCTCATCGTAAAATAGCTGTCATGCGGGTGGACAGCGTCGATTTGCCTGACTATAAACCGGCGCTCCCCCGGCCTCGCCGGGGCGGCGCCCAGGTAGCTCAGTTGGTAGAGCATGCGACTGAAAATCGCAGTGTCGGTGGTTCGATCCCGCCCCTGGGCACCATTCCTGAACAGATTTACGAACCCGAGGCGTCGGTTGCCCGTCCGGTCCAAAGGTGGACCGGATGTTGTCGTTTGAGCCGACGATCCGGATCTTGTCTTCGGACACGATGATCGCGTCCACCATGCTCGAAAGATAGGCTTTCCGCGCGGCGACATCGCCGGAGGTGAGCTGTTCGCGCATTAGGCGGGTGAACCGATCGACAGCGACGGGGTCAATCTCGATGGGCGCTCCGCTCGACTTCTTCGCATAATCCAGCGCTTCAACCGCTCTGTCGCGGGAGGCTTTCAGAGCCGCAACGCGCTCTTTGAGGGTCGGGTCAGTGCCGTCAACGGTACCCGCCTCGATCGCCGCGTAGAGGCGCCCCAACCGCTCTTCGGCCTCGGAAGCCTGGCGGGCGAGATCGACGATCCGGCGATCGGCGGAAGCCTGCCGTTCGTCGCGGCGGGCTTTCAAGGCGAGCAGGATCGAAGTCACCCGGTCCGGCTGTAGCAACTGATCGGTCAAAGCCTCGACAACCAGCTTCTCGATGACCGGACGGGGGACCTTTCGGTTGACGCAGCTCGTCCCGTCGCCTTGCTTGTGGCGCCCCTGCTTGGTGGCCTGGATGCACTTGTAGTAGGCGTAGATCTTTCCGGTCCTGGAGGTGCCTGTCGCGGTCGTCAACGCGCAAGATACTTCACAGTCGCAGCGCACCAGGCCACCGAGCAAGGAGGGCGCCGAGGTCAGACGCGGCCCTTTGGCTCGCGGCTGCCGCGCAACCAGAAGGGCCTGGACTTCGTCGAACAAGGCACGATCGATGATCGTCGGCACATCATATTCGACGATTTCGGCGACGTCCTTGCGTTCGCCATCGCCCTTGCGGTTGAACTCATTGAAACGGCGAACCCCTGTATAGGCGTCGCGCGTGAGAATCTCGTGGATGGTTCCGGTGCCGAACAACGAGCCGTTCCTCGAACGGAAGCCGCGCTCGTTCAACCAGATCGCGATCTTTTTCGTGCCGAGCGGGCCGGAGTTTCCATCGCCGTTCCGGGCGAGATCGAAGGCGCGAACGACGATCTCGGCCTCGACCGGTTCGATCGCGAGCTTTTTCTTCTGCTTGTTTCCGATGATCTCGGCATCGACGGACTTGTATCCGAATGGAATGATGCCACCGTTGGAGAATCCACGGCGCGCGTTCTCTTTCATGGTGCGCGTTGTCGCGCGTGACGTTTCCGCGGACTGGAATTCGTTGACGATACCGATGAACTTCCTGAACAGATCTCCGCTCGCATCATTGGTCAATGGCTCGGCGAATGAAATCAGTTCAACTTTGTGCTTGCGCAGAGCGCGGACGGTGAGCTCCTGCTCGAACTGGTTTCTGAACGCGCGCGAAAACGAATAGACGAGAATGGCGTCGACCGATCGCGTGCCGTCGGTCGCGCGCGCGATCATCTGTTCGAACGCCGGCCGCTTCATATTCGTGGCCGTCTCACCCTCGTCGCGGAAAATGCCGACGACGTTCTCGCCGTCGCGCTTGCAGCGAGCGATCAGTTGGTTCTCCTGATCCATCAGGCTGAGGGCATTCTGGGCCTGAGCATCAGTCGATACGCGCACATAGATGAGCACGTTTCGCGTCGCCTTGACTCCGTTCGTCGAGGGCGTTTCCAATGCGTGAAGATGTTTGCGTGCCACGAGAATATTGCCCCTGCCTCAAGTCATGGATCGAGTCTAGCGGGGCGGTGCGAGCTTGTGAAGCAATTCAATCGCAGCGGCGCTGCGCATCTTGCTCACATCGACCATCTTGCCGTGGCGACGCGTCCATTCGATGCGGAACGCCTCGTGCAGCATCTCGGTGTGCGTCACACACAGGCCCTGGAACGTTGCCTGCGCGCCATTATCCGGCAGCCGGAGAAAGCCCTGGATGAAGATCTGGTGGCGCAGCTCCTCGTTGATTGCACGAAGCTCGATGATCGCCGCCTCCCGATACCGGGGCTTGTAGACGTAGCGCGTATCCGGCGTGAATTGGCCGCGCATCGAGGGACACTGCGCCAGGACCTCGCCGACCAGCCAGACACCGCTGTCGACGGCGATGTCGGCGTATTTCTCCAAGTCCATTTTCAGGATGCGGGGCTCGTACAACGGATGGATGGTCATCGCTTCTCTCCTTTTCGATGTGCCTTAGTCATCGCCGGCATCGTGCGGGGTTTGGTATCGAAGACCGCGTCGAGCAGGTCGCCGAAATATCGCTCGATCGCATCCAGCTCGGCCTTCGAGACCGGGATCGGATCGGGCAATTCGTTCTCCACGGTCCAGAATTCCGGATCGGAGGGCCGCGGCTTTGCGGGAGAGCGATTAGAGCTCATGGCCGAGCTCACGCTTGTTGCGATGCTGACGATCGCGAGCGACGACTGCGGTGGCATCCGCCAGTTCGGACGGCTCGATCGTGCTCGTCTTGATGCTCTCGCGAGAGAGCAATTTCAGCAGAAGGGCTCGACGCTCCCGCGGGGCGACGTCTGTCTGCCTCGTCTCGCCGGGACGGGCGGCTTTGACATGGGCGTCGATCTCGGCGCGGTCGATGACCAGCGACAGCGCCCCACGCGCCCGGCTGGCGGCGACATACAGCGAATTCCGGTCGTAGCGCAGATCAATCACGGCCGTGCAGCTCTCGGCCGTCAAACCCTGTGACTGATACACCGTCGTCGCGTAGTCATGAGAGAGGCGCGCGTGCCCGTGCTCATCGGCGACGGCCCTCGTCGAGAAGGCGATGCGCTGGCGACCGAGGCGAGCGGTGACGGTGGCGTGGTCGCGGCCGTCCTCCTCAATATGCTCAATCTTGGCGCAGGTTCCGTTGATGATTCGGTGGCCGTCCAGATCAACCCGGCGACCAAACCTGATGCGGTCCCCGACGGCGAGGCGCAGGACATAGGGATCGCCCGATGCCGACGATGCCGCGACCAAGATGTCCCGTCCCTGCAACTGGCCGGTTGCGCGCAAACGCTTGCGGATCTCGGCATTGAGGCCGCGCACCGTGGCGTTGGAGCGCGCGATCAGGAGATGGTCCTTGTCAGGCCGCTCCTGCCGGGCGGCGAACCAGCGGTCCACGGCGGTTTGGATGGTCGGCTTTTGGCCCTCGGTTTCGACGATGCAGTTTTGTGCTTCTAGGATCTTGAAGGCGGCATCGACTCTACGATACGCAAGGTGTTCGACGGCGCGGCGCATTTTCGGATCGCGCTGCCTAACTATCTTCTGCAACACCGTGCCTTCCGTTGCGAAGCGGACCAGTTCGATGCCGGCCGAGGCCGCGATTGGCTTGAGCTGGCTTGAATCGCCAGAGAGGACCAGCTTCGCCTGGCCCGCGATCAGGCCGGCGGGTGTAGATTCGCGAGTCGCAGCGTCGCGCGATGCTTCCTTGAGGATGGCATGCGTTGCTCTCGCGCCGAGCAAGCCGACTTCGTCGACGATCAGCACGGTGTTGGGATCGAGAAACCGGCCGCCGGTCCGGGCAATGGCAAGCCAGGAGTCGATGGCTCTTGCCTCGACCTGCAACTCTCCAGCGAGCATTTCGGCGGTGCGCCAGGAGGCCGCCGCCGCGATGACGCGGTGGCCATCCTCCTTGAGCTGGACCACCAGCGGCTTGAGCGAGAACGTCTTCGCAGTTCCCGCCTTGCCTTCAAGCAGCGACAGGGCTCGGCCTTCGGCCAGCGTGCTCACTGCGGCAAACTGGTCGCTCGATAGGCCGGCCACGCTCGACTTGTCCTTCAGTTTTGCGAGGTCGGGACCATGCCACGACCGGTTCGCAAGACCCCGCGCCAGATCAATCACCTCGCGCTCCAGGCGGATCATCTCCGGGGTCGAATAGACAGGCTCCCCGAGTTGATCTTGCCGAATTTCCACGATCTGACCGCTCGCGATCAGCTGATCGACGCGCTGCATCAGGTGGGCGGGATCGGCCTCGGTCCCGACGTGGGCGGTCGCGACCGCGCGGATCACATCGACCCGCGAAAACGTCGCCTCATGCTCGGTGAGCAGCTCGGGAATTTTGACGAGCGCAGCTTCGAATGTTTCATCGCGACCGCCGCGATCGAGGTCTGGCGCTATGCGCAGATTCTCGACGCAGTGCCCGGGAACGAGCCCGAGCTCGATCGCCTTACTCTGCCAGAGGGTGAACCGATCGGTGTCGTCTTCACGCTGCTTGCTACGGCGCGTCGAGAGCGCGGCGGCCGCCGCTACTGCAGGTGCAGAGGCGGAATCCTGACCGCTCTCGGCGACCTCGTCTTCGATCTGACTCCTGCGGCTGGAGAAGAATTTTCGGACTTCCGGATCAAAACCCACCTCGAAGGTGCCGTGCTTTCCGATCTCCTGAATAGAGAAGCCGAGCTTGCGCAATTCGTAGGCGGCATGCGCTGCATGGATCGATCCCAGGCAGGTCTTGATCTGTCCCAGTCGCGTATCAATGCAGCCGATCGTTCCGTCATCTCTTATGGCGAGGTTGAACAAGACGGAATGTGTATGGACCTGCGGGTCCGAAAAGATGGAGCCATCGAGGTGCGGCGCAGGCCGCGCGGTATCGTGAGTAAACAGGGCGCCGGTCAGTCCGACGTGCTGGCGGCGGAGCCCGTCGCGTCCTCTGCGCGCGTAAGTCCCTTCTTCCTCCAGAATTTCCAACGCGCGATGGACGCCCGTCAGGTGCGCGTCGAGGACGGCTTGGCGCAGCGTCGCATCGGTCGTCAGCGCATAGACAAGGCTCACGCTTTTGGACGGCGAGAAGGTGAAGTCGACGCCTTCAACCTTGCGGCCACTTGTCGTCAGCAGCCAGCGTCCCTGTTCGTCGAGGCCCGCGTGGAGCTGTGCAAAACGCTCGATGTCGACGGCACCGCCATGCGTCAGGCCAAATTGCCCGTCGCGCGCGATCCACGTTGCCCCAATCTGCCGTTCGCCGCCGTGATAATAATCCCGGGCGTAGTACGTCGAGGCGGTGCCGATTTGAAGCGATGCAACCATGATGGAGGAAGCATCGCGAAGATCGCGCACCGATGAGTCCCGCGACCCCCCACAAAATCCGGAGAGCTCGTAAAAAAGAAAGCCGCCCGAAGGCGGCTTTTGAGGACTGTTCAGGCCTGCGGTTTACGCGGGAGCCAGCAATGGATAGGCCAGTCAATAATGGGGATGTCGGCGAGGCCGAGTACGGCGGCCCTGATGAACGGACGCCCCCACAGGTTGAATTTGAGCCCGAGGTCGGATTGATATTCGGAGACCGTGATTGGCGGAATCGTCCACTCTCTCGGTTGCCGATCAGCATTAGCAGACTGATCAGCTTCGCGGATTGTGCGCTGCGCGACCCACTCCTTGGCGACGCGCTGCGCGCTTTCACCTGGCGCCAGACCGCATATGATCTGTAGCCCAAAGTTTTCCCGGAACGCTTCCGATTCCTTAAGCTGGGCCGGGCTCTGCACGGTCACGACCGTACGGACCCCGCGCGACCGCCCCAGCGCCGCCAGATCCGTGATGGCCAGACACTTGTCGATGCCGATCCGCGAGACCTCGTCCAGGAACAACCAGATGTGCCAGTCGTGCTCATCCTCGACGTCCCCGCCCAAAATGGTCCCGGCAAGAACCCGCAGCACGAGCTTGACGAAGGCCGCCGAGCGCTCGCGCCGCTGCAGGTCGTAGCGTAGGATGATCGGCCGGCGCCACTGCCCGGCGACAGCCCAGGCGCGCAATGACCGAGACGGCGCACCGTTTTGCTCCAGCTTGGCGAATCGGCGTGCGGCGGAGCCCACATGTGCGATCAGGTTGAACATCAGGGACAGTACGAAGGTAGCGGGGTCTTCGCCGCGCGTCATGACCATGGCGGCGACCTCGGGTGCGATCGTGCGGATCATGTACTCCAGATCCCCCGGAGGCTTGGACAGCATGGCGTGCAGATCACGCCAGCCCCATTTCTGTCCACGTTCCGATTGCAAGTGCTGGACGATCGCGCTCAGGATCAATCGCGAGCCCTCGGCCCAGACCGGATCCCGGGAATCCGGGATCAGGCTTGCCGCGAACTCGTCGCTGTCGGCATCATCCAGGAGATCTCGGCCGATCGCCCACACGACCGAATTTGCTCCGGCGAGATCGAAGACGAGGGGCTTGTATCTTGCGAACCGTTTGGACAACTGCCCCTTGACGTCGAGGGCCAGGACGCGATCGCGGCGCGTCAGAGCCTGGCGCATCAGACCTTCCGCGATCACGGACTTGCCTGATCCCGGCGGTCCCATAAGCAAGACACCTTCCGTCTCGGTGACGATGGGCAAGCGCGTTCCCGGCGCCAGGAAGATGCCGTCGCCGGTTTGCCGACGCAGCGGCTGCAAGGTCGCGTTCAGGTAGCGGGCGCCTGAAGGGCCCCATAGCGGCCGCGGTCCATTAACGTGGAGAGCTGAGATGCGCTTCGGGCTGTCGTCGCGCACCCGCCGGAACACCGGTCTTGCCGTGGCAGCTCCGACCGCACAGGCCACAGCAAATCGGAGAGCGAAGGGCATGACGAGATCGCCCGGCGGCGTGGCGTCGATGAGGGCGGCCAAGAGCCGCAAGGGATAGAGAGCGAGCTCCCCGATCTTGTTCGTCGCCAAACGAGGGATATTAGCCTGCTTGATGAACGACCAGAGATCGGAGGGGTGCACGGTGACCGCCGTATCGTAGGGATGCCACCATACCAGCGGCGGGATCAGCGTGCAGAAGGCGATGCTCATCGTCAGCAACACGGTGAGGAACGTGATGCTGCCAAAGAAGCGCGCGCTGGCGAGCGAGGGATGCGGTTCGGTCGGATGGGGTTTGATCATGATGTCACCTGAGGCTGATGCCGGCGCGGCGCGGGATATGGATCCGTGCGGCCTGCGGCAGGAAGGAGTTGGTGTCGAAGGACGGATTTGCCGCGGCCAGCACGGCGAGCGGCAAGCCGAGTTTTTCAGCCGCCATCGACAGGCTCAGGCTCGTCGAACCGACGACGTAGGTGCAGTCGCCGGTCCAGGCGTCGAGCCTGCCGCAGATGCGCGGCAGCGACGGCTGAGCCGTCAATTCGGGCAGCAGACGCTCAAGGAACGGCGCCGAGACGATTAGGAGGCTGCCGATCATGGCCGCGATCGTCGCCTTGCGGACGCACTCCCACCAGAGGGGCTGGCGGCTGCGGAGTCGGGTCAACCACGACGCGCGCTCCCGCTGCACCTTCTGCTCGACGCGGGCCGACCGGGCGGGCGGCGGCGCGGCCGGCGAGCCGCCGCCTTCGACGCGGATGACGCGCGAGCGTTCGGCCAGCATGGCCATCCCGCGCGAGCCGAGCCGCGCGATCACCCAGCCGGGCACTCGCCTGAGTTCAGCGAGCGACATTTTGGCCAGCCGCTCGACGATCGCGCGGCGGCCGGCTTCCCCGCGCACGCGCAACTCGCGCAGGCGGCGCAGCCAGGCCTCGAAATCTTCATCAGAGCGGGGCTGCTGTTGCAGGTCGTTGGGATGATCAGGCATCGTGGCCTCCCTGATCAGCGGTCGCCAGCGCCTCGAGACCACTCCACATGATCTCGAGCCAGTTCGCGACGTCGCCCTGCAGGACCGCGGCGATCGCACGCGACACGTTGAGCCGCTTGGCGATGTCAGTGTCGTCGGCGTTGATGATTTCGACGAACGTCATGCCGAGCTGCTCGAACGGCACGAGCGCGCCAGCCGCGGCCGCCGGCATCTGCAGGATGCGGCGGCCGTCCAGGAAAGGCGCAACCGCCTCGCGCCAGACGTCGTCGGAGGAGGAGCCCGGAAAGAACCGGAACCGGCCGCTGCGCTCGTTCAGGACGGCGACGATCTCTGCCGAGGGGCATGCGATCGCCAGCGCCTTGCCGAGGGCGGCGCTCTGACCCATCGCCGCGAAATCGGCCACGAACACCAGCCAGACCATGACCTGCACGCCATTGTTGCGCAGATGCGCATCCAGCCGGGCCTTGCCGATGTACTCGACCGTCGCCGCGGCCGACGGCCCGCCGCCGACATCGACGACGACGGGCACACCGTCTGCGAGCGAGGCGTCGATCGCAGCCGACAGCGGTTCCATCGCGGTCATCGCGGCCAGCGGATCGCTCCGCATCTCCTCGGTGCCGGGCAGATGCACGACCGACACCAGATCGGCGTAGAGCCTGGGCAGGAGAGCGGTGCGATCCACCTGCACGATGCGGACGCCGCCGCCCGTCAGGCGATGCTTGTCGATCAGCAGTCGCGCCAGAGTCGACTTTCCGATCCCGCCCTTGGGGCCGATGACGAGGTGAATGATGGGACCGGTCCTGGCCCGCTCTTCGACTTTACGCGCGTCCTCGACGAGCCTTACAGCCTTGCGCTGCAGGCGCTTTTCCTTGCGATCCTGATCGTTCATAGCAGTCCTCTTTCCTGGTTGAAGGAACTGCGAAGGGATCAGACTCGGCGTACCGATTGGTCCCGCGACCCCCCACATTCGAAGGGCAGCGTTTTGAGTGGGAGAACGCGTCTGTAACGCAAAGGACCACAAATCCTTGCAAGGCCGTCGAGTCCGACGTCCTTGCGAAGGGACTTGTGATCAGTCGATTTGGGTCGCAAACATGCGAGGCTCTACCGAGAGCGTGCGACAGATGCGCCATCTTGCAACGCTTTCGACACGAGCAAGTGCGTCGAAAGCGTTTTCAGGTTTCGATCCAGCGGTCGGCTGGATCAACAAAGTCCTGTTCGATCATATGTCGCGTCGAGGTTTTCGCTCGCTTCGAGCGCCGTCCATCCGATCGAGAAGCTTGAAGATCCTGCCCAGCCGGGCATGAATCTCCTCGTTAGAATGAAGATGGCTGAGCAATTTCAGCAGCCTCGTGCTGTCTACATCGGCATATTGCGACGCGCCTTTTCCGAGAGGATAGCGCGAGCGCAGAATGTCGATGTCCAACATCGCTGCCAGCTGGTTATTTCCTCGGTACTTTGCGTCGGACGAATAAAATATGCCTCTGCGATACTCGTCTTCGCAATCCTTGCGCCAGACCGCCGCTGCATTCCTTGCAAATTTCTGGAAGTAATCTCGATCCTCGACCAACTTCGGGTTGGACCGCGCTAACGCGGCCAAGCGAAGGTTCCATCGACTGAGGGTCTCGACGTATTCACCGAGAATGACGATCTGCTCGCGATGCCTCACGATTCTCGTTGCGAAGTCATATGCGACTTCAAGAGCAACATCGCGCCTCGCAACACGAGCGCCTGTACCGTCCGCTCGCTTGCGCTTGACGGTCCATGTGCCGTCGGTTCCGACCAAAGGGTCGAAGTTCCCGACACCACATCTCAGCGCGAATTCCGGCATAAGCTTCATCGCGGCGCGGATGAATCCCGCAAACCTGTCTTCGAATGGGTCGCTGCTCTTGTCGCCGGCCAGGAGTCGCACCTGCACACCTGGCGGCTCTCTCATGGTTTTGGCGCCGATTTCGAGAGCTTCAGCGATCCATTGATAGATCGGTGGTCTCTTGTCGAAATCGGTTATGGTTCGGTTGCGTTGGGAATCCTTTTCCTTGCTTCCCCACATCTCGGTCGCGCTTTGAAGCTGGAAAGCGACAATTCGAGCCCGGTTGCCCAAGTTCAGAATGGCCTCAGGCCCGAGAATCTCAACGAAATCCCGGATCGGGAGGCTTTGCGTGCAATCTCTTGACCTGTGCGAAAGCTCCTGAATGACGCCCGCCAATAGGTTTCGCGGTTCAGGCAGGATGAGCCGGTAAGACTTGACTGTCGTGCCCTCAGCGGCGGTGAAGGCCCGCTTGATGAGATCAATGTCCGTTGGAAGGAGCTCGCGCGGATTCCAATTGGCGTCCAGGTTTTTATCTGGAACCCGGAGCGGTCGGATTCGATCGCTGAGTAACTCCTCGCAAGCGTACTTGCTGAGGTTGCGGCGGCCTTTCAGCGGCCCGATCCTGAGGGCCGGCCCTGCGGGTCGATCGACATTTGCATTCAAGAAATCAGCGAACTGATGAAGCTCTGCGATCAGGTCCTTTCGCCGCTTTGACGGATAGCGCTGAACACGTCCCTTACCCCTCTGTTTTTCGGAATGTTCTGGCAGATCGTCGAGCCAGTACGGTACATCCGCGGCAAAGGTGTCGCATGCCGCCACGAAATCCATGGCTAACAATAGCGGCTCGACGGCCTGCTCGCCTCGGTAGAAGTTTAGTGCAAGCCCCAGGAGCTCGGCCGAGACGCGATCGCGTTGCCTTGCTCTGGTAGCGGAGGCAGGCTTTGCCAGCTTCATTGATCATCCAGGTCAAGCGGACGCGGGCGCGTCTTCAGAATTTCAGCGAGCCGGCTCGATGACGAAGCCGACGATCGTGCGGGAACTGTGACACCAGCGCTCTTAATGATTGGTGTGCGGCCGGGCTCATGCTCGAGTTCGAGGAGGCGGTGCGTCGTCACGCGTCCGTTCACCTCATGAGCGTCTGGCTCGGCGGCAAGTCGAGCGTACTCGGTCCGCAGGTTGTGCGCGGCGATAGCCCGACCAGATTTGTCGCGAGCGCCGGCTTGGGTCAGGCGCGTGGCGATCTGCCCCCAGGTCAGGCCGCGGCCGCGCAAGGCGTCGAAATCCGTCAAGCAAGACCGCACCGCTCGCCGCAGCGGGATGCGCTCCGCACCGGCTCCGAGTTTTTCAACGATCGCCTGAATATGCTTGCCAATATCCATGTGGAAGATGTGTGGCTAGGGATTGTAATCGCAAGGTCGGTGCGCCCGTGTGACACCGTCAAAGCTGCGTGTGAGAGCAATGTCATCGCGCCTGTGCAGCTGATCGATGCCGCTAGGAGGCAACGCGACAATCTCTCTGCCAGATGGACGTGGGCGCCGTGCTGCTTCGTCTTTCGAAATGAACGGATCAGATTCAGCATGCATGCCGCGAAGACCGATAGTTCTCTGCGTCCTTCGTGCTGGCTGGATTGGATCGCGTCGTCGAATGATCTTAGCCGAGACGGGAAGCGGCGATGGGTGCTCCCCATCGCCGCTTCTCGGCTACGCCGTCAGCAAGGCCGGGTGCACGAGCCAGTTCTGTGCGGGCCGGCCCAGGCCGACCCGCTCCGCCGGCTGGAGGAGGCCGCGCAGCTGCAGCTCGCGCAACGCTTCCTGGATCGCACCGGCATCGCGCAGCGGCGATCCGCGCCCACGCAGGATGTCCTCGCGGGAGTTGATCGTCGCCTTGCCCAGCCGGCGCAGGTGCCGGGCGAGCTGGGTGGTGGGGGCCTCTTCCTTCTCTCGCGTCACCGTGAGCGTGCGCTCGGCCATCGGCAGGAAGAACTCGGCCATCAAGCCGACAGCGCGCTCCGCATCCTCGCCGGAGACCGCAATCGGCTGCTGGCCCTTGCTGACCGCCTCAGTGACCGCGAACACCGCGCTGATACGCCGTGCCTGCTGGGCGGCACGGACGTAGACATCATGCAGGCGATCGCCGAGATCGTCGAGGCCAGCGGTGAAGGTGCGGCTGGCGCGGTCGAGCACCGTGCGCGCGTCGACCGCCAGCTTGCGCAGGAGATCAACGGGGCCAGCCTCGCTGGGCAGCTCGTGGATGGGCGTCATATCGGGATAGCTCCACAGGAAGCGGGCACACAGCCCATCCCCTTGCGTGATGTGACCGATCGACTGCGGGTGGAGCGCGGCCAGAACGGTCAGCAGCAGCGCCGGCACCACGATGAACCCGGTCTTCAACTTGACCGGGTAGCGCGGCCCGTCGAAAGCCTGCAGCAGGATCGTGCGGCCGCGATGCCCCTGGCCAGCCATCAGCCCAGTGAGCACGCCGCGGAATTCGGCCGACAGCAGCGTGCGGCCGCGCGCGTCGTGCTGCAGCTCATCGATGAAGCCCGCACCCGTGGCATCGCACAGGACCAGCGGGGGCCCCGACGCGGCTTCGTCCTCATCCAGATCGGCCGGGACGGCGCCGCTGCGCAAGATGCGCTGCATCGCGCTCGAGGTCTGCCGCGCCTGATGCGCCGACAACTCCTGCGAGCCCGCCGAGGAGAGCGGGGTGTTCGCGCCGTGGCCCATGATCGCAGCTTCCGCCTGCTGAAGCGCGTCCTGGGCGATGTCGATCACGGTGCTGCGGCCGGAGCCGGGTCGGCCCACCATCGCCGCGAACAAGGCGAGCGGCTCGGTCTTCGCCGACGTCAGTCCGATCCGCCAGCGATTGCCGATGGCGCCGGAGACGGTGGCGAGCATGGTGGGGCCGACATAGGCGGCGCTCAGATGCTGCGTATCCGTGAAACCGCGGACCAGCGCCTCGATGGTCGGGGTGAGGTGCTGCAGCGGGAACACCGGCGCCGGCGTCGACTGCGGCTGCAAGAACGTCAGATCGGCCGCGAGCCAGTTCGTGCCGATCGCGTCTCCGTTCAGCGGGGCATCGGCCTCCGCCTTGGTCGTGGTACGCTTCTTCGCCATGATGATGCCTTCCGTTTGAGACCCACGTCGTGTGGGCGGCATCCGATCTACAGGCGACTTAAACCCGATGAGTCCCGTGACCCCCCACAAAATCCAACGTTCCGCGCTCCAGCAGCACGATCGTGCCTAGACTTCCGAATATGGCTGTCAGGCTGGCAGCCCGACGAAATGACAGAATGACAATACTCAGGATGTGGTGAAGGTACTAAGATACCCAGAGAGCCGGGGCCTGACAGAATGACGAAATGACAAAAACACCTAGGAACAGCATCGAAGGCCGGACCGATCACCCGGTCGCCATGTGATTGTGCCGTCCTCGTCTGACAAGTCCGGCCTTGTGTCAGCCGGGAGCATGCGGGCTCTTCGTCAGAACTGGCGCTATCTCGCACGCGGATTGCGAGACCGCCCGGACGTGCAGGCTTCAAAGGGTTTTTGGGACGTCGGGATACCGACTGGCGAATATTGGCATTTTGACATTCCGTCGGACCATGCGGTTGGGATCTGCACAGTCTCCTCATTGCGGACGAAATTCACGAGTGGGCAGAACCCTGAACCGGTTTCGCCAATTTCCACCGGCCCCTTTTGCCGAGCCGAACGTGATCCGACGAAATGACGAAATGATAGGAGTCATAGCCGATCACGGCTCGACAGCATTATTCGCAAGTCGATTGTCATCGGACCGGTGCGACCTGCGTTCCACAATGGTGTTGCCCCCACCGTTGCACGCGACTTGGTTTGCCATCTGCGGCAGATGTCTCAGGTTGCATATGGTGTCCCTCGCCGGAGGCACTCGGTCCCGGGTCCCGCCGCGTTCCGCGTCGGCGCTATGCTGACCCTCCTGCGGGTGCCTTTTTAACCGGTCTCGGGACTGCAGTCGGTCCCGCGTCCCGCAAAGGGGCGGCGCTATGCTGACGCTCTTGCGGCTGCCTTTTTTGCTGGTCCTGTCGGACGATGACTTCATTTCCATCAAGACGACTGTCTCGTTTCGAACTGACTAATGGCTCCGCCCCTCGCGCGCGCCAGGGTGAAGCGCCGGCTTACGCCGGCGCCGACCCGGGCGGTCTCCCCGGTCTTCCGCGCTGTACGCAGACGACGAACCATCGCGAGCCTGCCCATTCGCTTGTGCAGACCCGCTTCCAGAGAGCGGCCCTAAGGGGCGGGCGATCCCCCACCGCCCGGTTCGCCCTGGCACTTGCTACCCCCGGTCTCGCCGACGGGCAGGGGTGCAGGCGCGGAGTGCGCGCTCTGCACCCCTGTGCAAAACGGAGATCATTATGTCGGCCAAGCAAGTCAAAACCATCATCGCGAGCGGTAGCGAAATTTTTATCCCGCTGAGCAAGCTCAAGAAATCCCCGAGGAACGCACGCAAGACGCCACACAGTGAAGCGGCAATCGAGGGCTATGCATCGAGCATCGCCGCCAAGGGCATTCTACAAAATCTTGTCGTCGAACCTGAGTTTGATGCGGAAGGTGTTGCGACGGGATGTTATTTCGTAACGATCGGCGAGGGGCGGCGGCTGGCCGAGCTCTTGCGGGTGAAGCGGAAGGAGATCAAGAAGACCGAGCCGATCCGCTGCATCGTCCATACCGTGAACGACGCCTTCGAAATCAGTCTTGACGAAAACGTCACCCGGGAGGACATGCACCCGGCCGATCAGTTCGAGGCCTTCAAGAAGCTGGCGGACGAACGCGGGTTTGGTGCCGAAGAAATCGCCGCCCGTTTCGGCGTAACGCCGAACGTGGTGCGCGCCAACGCCTGCGGTTGGGTGCGATCTCGCCGAAGTTGATGCAGGCTTATCGCGATGGTGAATTGTGCCTTGACCAACTGGCGGCCTTTGCCATCACTGATGATCATGTCCGGCAGGAAGCCGTCTACGAGCGGCTATCCTACAATCGGGACGCCAGCACGATCCGCCGCCTGCTCACTGAAACTCACGTCCCCGCCACCGACCGCCGCGCCCGCTTCGTCGGGATCGAGGCCTATACGGAAGCGGGCGGCACGGTCCTGCGTGATCTCTTCACCGAGGATCGCGGCGGTTATCTGGAAGATGTTGCCTTGCTCGACGGCTTGGTCACGGCAAAGCTCGGCAGCGAGGCCGACCGGTTGCGGGAGGCCGAGGGCTGGAAATGGACCGAAGCCCAGCTTGATTTCCCGCACGCGCACGGCATGCGGCGGATTTATCCGCATTCCGTCGAACTCTCGGCAAAAGACGCGCACGCTCTGAAGGTGGCCCAGAGCCAATTCGACCAACTGACCGAACAGTATCAAACCGTCGAAGAACTGTCCGACGACGTAGACGCGCAGTTCGGCGAGTTGGAAGCAGAAATCGGACGGCTGGAGGCGAAACGGCAGGCCTACGATCCTGACGACATCGCGCGCAGTGGAGCCTTTGTGATCCTCAATCACGACCGCACCATAAGAATCGAACGCGGCTTCGTCCGCCCGGGGGACGAAAAACCGCAGTCCGAAGCTGAGCAGGAGAGCCGCGATCGGTCGAGGAACGGGAGCCATGATGCAGACGGCCAATCCATGCAGGATAACGCAGCGGGAGCAGAGGTCGCCAGCGAGGAGGCCGACGACCGGCCTTTGTCCGACGCTCTCGTCCGTGACATCACCGCACATCGTACCTTGGGGCTGCGCCTCACTCTGAGCGAACAGCCCGAAGTCGCCATCGTGGCGGTCACGCATGCGCTCGCGGCGCAAGTCTTCTATCTCGGTGCGGATGCGCATGTCGTCGGCATCCGGCCGGTCAAGACTGATCTCGCCGCACATGCAGAGGGCATCGAGGATACTCCCCCCAGCAAGGCTTGGGCGGATCGTCACGCCAATTGGGCACGGCAGATGCCGCGGGACATCACGGAACTGTGGACCTTCGTGGCCGAGCTTGATCACGACAGTCGCATGGGCCTGTTTGCGCATTGTGTTGCGCTGACCGCCAATGCGGTCATACTCCCATTGGAGCGGCGGCCGCGCGCGTTGGTAACGGCCGACCAACTGGCGGAAGCCGTCTCCCTCGACATGACCGGATACTGGCGCCCGACCGTGCGCAGCTATTTCGGGCGTATTACGAAGGCGCGCATTCTGGAGGCGGTCAGTGAAGGCGTGAGTGGTGAGGCCGCCGAACGTATGGTGGATATGAAGAAGGCCGACATGGTGGAGGCAGCCGATCAGTTGCTGGCAGCGACAGGCTGGCTACCCATCCTGCTCAGAACGGCAGAACCGTCGCATGACGTCAGAGACACAACAAACGTTCCGCCAGACAGCGAAATCATGCAGGATGCCGCCGAATAGACCAACGCCGGGGCC
>JAPLPC010000226.1 GCA_026400425.1 Hyphomicrobiales bacterium
GCCTGGCCCGATGCGGTGATCGAGCGTGAGCCGCCGGTGCCATTTCCCATGCGCACCAGGTCGCTGTCGTTCTGCTGCAGCCGGATTGCGTCGAACGGCACGCCGAGACGCTCCGACAGTACCTGCGCGAACGGCGTCGCATGGCCTTGGCCGTAATCCAGCGTGCCGGTGGTGATGGTCACCGTGCCGTCGGGCTCGAACGTGACCTTGCCAAGTTCGGGCGAGGGCGGCGCGGTGACTTCGAGATAGGAGCCGACAGCGATGCCGCGCAGCTTGCCTTGCTTGCGCGCCTCGCGCTTGCGCTTGGCAAAGCCGGCGTGATCCGAAATTTCCAGCGCCTTGTCGAACACGCCCTGGAAATCGCCGCTGTCAAAGGTGACGCCCGATGCGGCCTTGAATGGCAGCTGCGATGGCTTGATGAAATTGCGCTTGCGCAGCGTCAGCCGGTCGATGCCCATTTCGTCCGCGGCGCGGTCGATCAGGCGCTCCATGAAATAGTTCGCCTCGGGCCGGCCGGCGCCGCGATAGGCGCCCATCAGCGTGGTGTTGGTGACCACGCATTTCACATCGACGCCCAGCAAAGGCGTGCGATAGACGCTGGGCAGGTTCTTGCCGGTATTGAGCGACAGCGGCGACGGCGACACGCCGGTGATATAGGCGCCGAGATTGCCATAGCCCGAGATGCGTACGGCGAGGAATTTACCGTCCTTGTCGAGCGCCAGTTCGGCATGGATGTCCTGCGCGCGGCCGTGGCTGTCGGACAGGAAGCTCGACGAGCGCTCGTCCAGCCATTTCACCGGCTTGCCCAGTTGCTTGGCCGCATGCAGCAGGCAGATATATTCGGGATAGCTGACATTCTTCATCCCGAACGAGCCGCCGACATTGCCGGTGAGAATGCGCACCTTCTCGGCGGGGACATTGAGTTGCCGCGCCAGCGTCGCGCGATTGCCGGCGACGCCCTGGGTCGGCACCTGCAGGATATAGCGCTCGCTCTTGTTGTCGAAACTTGCCAGCGCGCAGCGCGGCTCCATCGCAACAACGGCGACGCGGGTGTTCTCGATGTCGAGTTTGGTCACATGCGCCGCGGAGGCGAAGGCAGCATCGATCGCGGCCGTGTCGCCAAAATGATAATCGAGCGCGACATTGTTGGGGATGTGGTCATAGAGCTGCGGTGCGCCGGGCTTGGCGGCGTCCGTGGCCGACGTCACCGCCGGCAACGGGTCGATGTCGAGTTCGACGGCTTCCGCCGCGTCGCGCGCCTGTGCCACCGTATCCGCCACCACGAAGGCCACGGGGTCGCCGACATAGCGCACGCGGTCGGTCATCAGCGCCTGGCGGTTGGTCTGCAGCAGCGGCGAGCCGTCACGGTTCTTCAGCGGCATGCCGACGGTGAAGGGGTGATAATTGGCGTCGGCAAGATCGGCGCCGGTCCAGACGCCGCGCACCCCGGGCATCGCCTTGGCGGCGGCCGTGTCGATGTTGCGGATCACGCCATGGGCGTGCGGACTGCGGACGATCCAGGCATGCAACTGACCGGGCAAGTGAAGATCGTCGGTGTAACGGCCCTTGCCGCGCACCAGCGTGGCGTCCTCCTTGCGCCGGACCGGCTGGCCAACCCCGAATTTCTGCAGCGCCATGGCATTGTCGCGGGAACCGGTAAAATCCTGCATGGGCACGTCCAATCGACTGGCATGGGTCCGCGGGCTGGGCCCGGGACGATGTCCTGCAATAGGACGCATTTGCGGGGCTCACAATGTCCGATTGGGCATGGCGCCGGTGCAGTGGTTGCGCCATTTCCGTGCCCTGCTAGAGTTTCCTTGAAAATGGTTTCCATGCCGGCCCCTGCGGCCGCGGAAAGACCTGTTAGATGGATGACAACACGCGGCTCCGGACCGGTTTGGAGCCGACCGACGACGCGCATAATTTGGGCGATGCCTCCGTGCAGGGGGCCGTGCTGGCCGCGCGCGCGAGCCACGCGTTCAATCCGGCCGTCTATGCCGCGCTCGATCTCGGCACCAATAATTGCCGCCTGCTGGTCGCCGCGCCCGCCGGCGACAGCTTTCGCGTGATCGATTCGTTCTCCCGCATCATCCGTCTCGGCAAGGGGGTCTCGACCACCGGCCTGATCTCCGATGCGGCGATCAACCGGGCCGTCGCGGCATTGAGTATCTGCCGCGACAAGATCCGCGCCCGCGATGCCACGCGGCTGCGCCTGATCGCCACCGAAGCCTGCCGGGCCGCCTCCAATTCCGACGCTTTCCTCAGCCGTGTGACGGAGGCGACGGGGATCGTGTTGGAGATCATCGATCGCGAGACCGAAGCGGGCCTTGCCGTGATCGGCTGCTCGCCGCTGATCGATCCGAACGGCCGCGGTGCCATCCTGTTCGACATCGGCGGTGGCTCGTCCGAACTGGTTCGGATCGAACGCGACGCTGCGGATCCCGGCGGCCGGCCGTTGATCAATGCCTGGATGTCGATCCCGCTCGGCGTGGTCACGCTGGCGGAGAAGTTCGGCGGCAAGAATGTCAGCCGAAGTCGCCCAGCACGTTGCGCCGTTCGCGGCGGAGCATGGCACCGATCTCGACGGCATGCACCTGCTTGGCACCTCAGGCACGGTGACGACCCTGGCCGGCATCCATCAGGGCCTGCTGCGCTACGACCGCCGGCGCATCGATGGCATCTGGCTGGGCCATGACGACCTCGATGCCACCATCGCCAGGCTGATCGAGATGAGCTATGCCGAACGCGCCGCCAACCAGTGCATCGGTCCGGATCGCGCCGACCTGGTGCTGTGCGGCTGCGCCATCCTCGACGCCATCCGCGCGGTATTCCCGCTGCCGCGCCTGCGCGTCGCCGATCGCGGCCTGCGCGAGGGGATGCTGGTGGAAATGATGCGCGAGGACGGCGTGATCAAGGCGTCGTAACGCGGTTCGGCTTTTGCGGCGGGCCGTGCTAAGACGGCGGCCAAACCCGAAAGCAAGCAATTTAACGATGGCAAAAGACACCACCGGACGCATGCGCGTCCAGGTCAAGAGCGCCGGCCGCATGAAGCTGTCGTCGAAGCTCTGGCTCGAGCGGCAGCTCAACGACCCCTATGTGCTGCAGGCCAAGAAAGACGGTCTGCGCTCGCGCGCCGCCTACAAGATCATCGAAATGGACGACAAGCACCGCTTCCTGAGGTCGGGCGTCTCCGTGGTCGATCTCGGCGCTGCACCAGGCGGCTGGAGCCAGGTCGCGGCGCGCCGGGTCGGATCGTCGGACGGCCGCGGCCAGGTGATCGCCATCGACCTGCTGGAAATGCCGGAGATCGACGGCGTCACCTTTGCGCAGATGGACTTTCTGGAGGATGGCGCTCCGGCCAAGTTGAAAGAGATGATGGGCGGGCTTGCCGATGTGGTGATGTCCGACATGGCGGCTAACACCACCGGCCATCGTAAGACCGACCAGCTGCGCATCGTCGGCCTGGTCGAGGACGCGGCGGCCTTTGCCTGCGAAGTGCTGAAACCCGGTGGTACCTTCATCGCCCAGCCGCAAAGACTCGTCGGAGCGTTACGTGTTGGCCATGGGTTTTCGTGGGACGCCGGGCGGTTCCGACGCGGCGGACGACTAACCTAGCCGCTGATCCCGCGAGTTTTCCGTGGTCTCGCTCACGGCCTTGGCGGCGGCATGTTCGGCGCCTTTTTGCTCGCCCTTGCGGCTGGCGATTTCCACGGCCTTGCGGCCGGAGATTTCGGCGCCTGCATCCGCTGGCATCTGCCAGAAGAACCATGCCGATGTTGCTGAAATCAGCGACACGATGAGGAATGCCGGTGCAAAGTCGCCGGCCGACAGTTCGGTCATGCCGCGCCAGACCATGGCGCTTTCCACGCTGAACGCACCGATGGCGACGCCGGCAGAGATCGATAGCTGTTGCGCCACGGCGGTCAGGGTGGTCGCGCGGCTCAGCTTGGCCGGTTCGACCTCGGCAAATGCGACGGTGTTGATGGCCGTGAATTCGAGCGACCGGAAGAAGCCGCCGACCAGCAGGATCAGCAGAATCAATGTCAGCGGCGTCTGGATCGTGAACAGCGCGCACGCCGCCAAGAAGACCGAACTCACGAGCGCGTTCACGGTCATCACATTGCGGAAGCCGAAAGTGCGGATGATGCGGGTGGCCAGCGTTTTCATACCCATGGCGCCGACCGCCGAGCCGAACGTGACCATGCCGGACTGAAACGGCGACAGCCCGAAACCGATTTGCATCATCAACGGCAGCAAGAACGGCAATGCGCCGATGCCGAGCCGAAACAGAAACCCGCCGATGATTGCTGCGCGCAGGGTGGCATAGCGCATCAATGAGAAATCCAGCACCGGCGACGACGTGCGCTTGGCGTGAATGAGATACAGCGTCATCGAGACGGTGCCGATCACCAGCAACGCCACGACGATTTCCCACGGCAGCAGATTGAGGCCGGCGACCGAAAGCCCGAAGGCGATGCCTGCGAGGCCGACGCCTGCAAGCACGAGTCCGAGCAGATCGAAACGCTCGGGATTGTCCGACTTGATCGGATCGATATAGCGCTGCGCGAGATAGATGCCGAGAAAGCCGATCGGGATGTTGATCAGAAAGATCCAGTGCCACGACGCGTAGGTCGTGATGAATCCACCGAGCGGCGGTCCGATCACCGGGCCGACCAAGGCAGGGATGGACATCCAGGCCATCGCATTGACGAGCCCGGCTTTGTCGATCGATCGCACCAGAACCAGTCGTCCGACCGGCGTCATCATCGCCCCACCGAGGCCCTGGATGATACGTGCGATAACGAAATGCGTCACCGTCTGCGACAGCGCGCAGCCGATCGAGCCCACCATGAAGACGCCGATCGCGACCGAAAATACGGTGCGGGCGCCGAACCGATCCGCCGTCCAGCCGGAGGCGGGAATGAACACCGCGAGCGACAACAGATAGGACGTGATCGCCAGTTTGAGGGTCAGTGGACTGGTGCCGATATCGGCCGCGATGGCGGGCAGGGAGGTCGCGATCACCGTGGAATCCATGTTCTCCATGAACAGGGCAGCAGCGACGATCAGCGGGATCAAACGTTCCTTGGACATCATGCGGCGGTCAATTCCGGTCCGGCTTGGCGAGAATCCTGGTCGTTCTCCAGCCTCATTCGACGGGGCTTAACATCCTGTCGCAGGGCGAACCAATGCTCTGTGAAACGAACTTGATGACGGTGTCGTGAAGTTCGCGCGCCGGAAACGCGGTGCAATACCGTCGTTCAAAAATCCCTGTGCATGGCTGCCAAACGCTTTGATTCCGCATGGCAGCATGCTATCGACCACCGCCAATCCTATGTTGAGGGTCCGAGTCGGCGACGGTGATGCACCGTGGCCCTCTTCGTGCATCCCCACGGTCACGCGCGGCCCCGGCCGCTGAACGGAGTTGGCAATGGCAGTCGTCCATCAAATTCGCGAAGCTTTCACCTTCGATGACGTTCTGCTGAAGCCCGGCTTGTCGGACATCCTTCCGTCGGACGCGGATATCCGCTCGCGCGCGACCCGGACGGTGGCGCTCAACATTCCCATCATGGCGTCGGCGATGGACACCGTGACCGAGGCCAACATGGCGATCGCGATGGCGCAGGCCGGTGGCCTCGGTGTCATCCATCGCAATTTCGATCCGGAGGGACAGGCGGCGCAGGTCCGCCAGGTCAAGAAGTACGAGAGCGGCATGGTGGTGAACCCGCTCACCATCGGCCCCGATGCAAAACTTTCCGAAGCGCTGGCGCTAATGAACGAGCACGGCTTCTCGGGCATCCCGGTGGTCACCGGCGCAAGCCCGAACGTGCCCGGCAAGCTGGTCGGCATCCTGACCAATCGCGACGTCCGCTTCGCCACCAATCCGGATCAGAAGATCTCCGAACTGATGACGCACGAAAATCTCGTGACCGTGCGTCAGGGCGTCAACCAGGACGAAGCCAAGCGCATGCTGCACAAGCATCGCATCGAGAAGCTGCTGGTGGTCGATGATCAGTATCGCTGCGTTGGCCTGATCACCGTCAAGGACATGGACAAGGCCGTCGCGCATCCGCTTGCCAGCAAGGACGCGCAGGGCCGACTGCGTGTGGCGGCTGCGACAACCGTCGGCGATGGCGGGTTCGAGCGCACCGAGCGCCTGATCGATGCCGGTGTCGATATCATCGTGGTCGATACCGCGCATGGCCATTCGACCCGCGTGCTCGAAGCGGTGAACCGCATCAAGCGCATCTCCAACACCGTGCAGGTCATTGCCGGCAATGTCGCCACCACCGAAGCGACGCAGGCACTGATCGACGCCGGCGCGGATGCGGTCAAAGTCGGTATCGGTCCGGGTTCGATCTGCACCACCCGCATCGTCGCCGGTGTTGGCGTGCCGCAGCTCACCGCCATCATGGATGCGGTGGAAGCAGCCAAAAAGGCCGACATCCCCGTCATCGCGGACGGCGGTATCAAGTTCTCCGGCGACCTCGCCAAGGCGCTGGCGGCCGGTGCCGACATCGCCATGGTCGGCTCGCTGCTGGCCGGCACCGACGAAACCCCTGGCGAAGTATTCCTGTGGCAAGGCCGCTCCTACAAAGCGTATCGCGGCATGGGCTCGGTGGGCGCCATGGCCCGCGGCTCGGCCGACCGCTATTTCCAGCAAGACATCAAGGACACGCTGAAGCTGGTGCCGGAAGGCATCGAGGGGCAGGTGGCTTACAAGGGCCCGGTGGGCAATGTGGTTCATCAGCTTGCCGGCGGTCTGCGCGCCGCCATGGGTTATGTCGGCGCCAGGAACCTGGCCGAGTTCTCCGAGAAGGCCGAATTCGTCCGCATCACCAGCGCCGGCCTGCGTGAGAGTCACGTGCATGACGTGACGATCACCCGCGAAAGCCCGAATTATCCGGGCGGTCGATAAAGGAACTCGCGGGAACCGTTAGGTTTTCCGCCTAAATTGGGCCGCATGGCTGGGCCACAACGGGCGTGTATTCGCCTCAAACGCGTGCAGTCCCTGAACTGCGCGTGATATGACCTGTCGCGGGACTGCCTTGAGCGGTACTGCTCGCAGCAGATTTGCCAAGCACATTGGAGACTTTTATGGCCATCGAATGGACCGAAGACCGCGTCGCGGCGCTTGAAACCCCGCAGCTCAAGAACCTGCGCGAGAACGCCCTGAAGCGTGACGTCGCCGCTCTGGCTGACCTGTGCACCGCCGAACTCACCAAGCGCAATGCCGACAAGCCGCGCCGCATCGGCCAGCCGCGCTCCGAGGCCAAGCAGTTCGAGCACGACATGGCCGACCAGATCGCGGCCATCGGCAAGACGCTGGCCGAGAAATACGATCTTTCGGAAGCGACCGCCAAGGCGAAGTCGGAAGGCGTGAAGGGGTTCAAGGCCCACAAGCTGCTCGACTCCAAGGGCTCGGCCAAGCTCGGCGGCATGCAGCGCGACGGCTCGGTTGCTGTCGATCGCTACATCTCCTATCGGCGCGGCAAGGACATCGTCACCCTCAGCGTATTCCTGCTCAAGGACCAGCCGCTCGACGCGCATGAGTTTCAGGTGATCGCACCGCTGGCGATGCTCGACGGCGGCAAGCCGGTGGCGGAAATCCGCCCGACCGCGACGCCCGCGCAGAAGCAGTCCGCCGATGGCGGTCTTGCCTTCAAGGATCTCGACAGCGCAGCTGCGGCATTTGACGCCGTGCTCGCCAAGATCGCCGCTTGATATAATGATTTACGAATAAAACGCGGCGCGCGATCATCGCGTGCCGCGTTTTTGCGTCCGGCTCTCCACAGAACAAAAAGCAAAAGGAAACATCCATGACCGCATCGGCCAAACGCGTCGTTCTCGCATCGCGCCCGCATGGCGAACCGACCCCGTCCAATTTCCGCATCGAAGACGTTGCCGTGCCGAAGCCCGGCGAGGGCGAAGTGCTGCTGCGCACGATCTGGCTGTCGCTTGATCCCTATATGCGCGGACGCATGAATGACGGCCCGTCCTATGCAGCGCCTGTTACGGTGGATGGCGTGATGGAAGGCGGCACCGTGTGCGAGGTGATCGCCTCCAACAATCCGGGCTTCATCGCCGGCGATATCGTGCTGGCGCATGCCGGTTGGCAGACCCATGCGATTTCCGACGGCAAGGGCCTGCGCAAGATCGATCCCGCCATCGCGCCAATCTCGACGGCCGTGGGCATTCTCGGCATGCCGGGCATGACCGCCTACACGGGCCTGCTGGCGATCGGCAATCCGCAACCGGGTGAGACTGTCGTGGTCGCCGCAGCCTCGGGCGCGGTGGGCTCGGCGGTCGGCCAGATCGCCAAGATCAAAGGCGCCAAGGCGGTCGGCATTGCCGGTGGGGCAGACAAGTGCCGCTACGTGGTGGAAGAGCTCGGCTTCGACGCCTGCATCGATCACCGCGATCCGAATTTCGCGGCGAAGCTGAAGGATGCCTGCCCGAACGGGATCGACGTGTATTTCGAGAATGTCGGCGGCGAGGTGTTCGAGGCGGTGTTTCCGCTACTGAACTTCTTCGCCCGCATCCCCGTTTGTGGCCTCATCGCGCAATATAACGACACCGAGTCGAGCGCGCCGAAATGGGCGGGTGCGATGATGCGCAACGTGCTAACCAAGCGCCTCAACTTCCGCGGCTTCATCGTCCGCGACTTTGCCTCCATGCATGGCGACTTCCTGCGCGACATGGCGCAGTGGGTGCGCGAGGGCAAGGTGAAGTACAAGGAGCACGTCACCGAAGGCCTCGACAATGCGCCGACGGCGTTCATGGGCCTGCTCAAGGGCCAGAATTTCGGCAAGCAATTGGTGCGGGTCGGGCCGGACAAGGCTTAATTTCTTCAGCCGTCGTTACGAGCGCGGCGAAGCAATCCAGA
>JAPLPC010000201.1 GCA_026400425.1 Hyphomicrobiales bacterium
CAGTCAACCTCGCCTCTGCGCTCTGCTGGAAGGCTTCCAACGGCATTAACCATCTTGGATGCTAGCTTATTGTAGAGATGTGAGCCTAGAGCATGGGAACGATTGAGCATTACTGACTTCCAACCTAGCTTTTCCCATGATGTTTTCCACCAATTAGCACAAGCGAACTCCTCGTTCTGGTCTGCAAGCTGAATGCTAGTGTAAAATGCGTAAATGTTTTTCATAATCAATATGTTTTGTATCCGACATGGAAGACTGGAAGACCAAGATCAATGTGTGGTTGGTGTCCAGCTTGTTTTGCTCGTTTGCAGAATGACACATCTTCTCCAGTAGCAGAGTTAATCGGGTGGAAGTAGTCAAATTCGCCATTTGCGATTGGCGATTTTAGTTCTGGATACTTTTCTTCGATGTCTTGGAAGACTTTTCGATGAACAAGCATACATCCGGTAGCTACCCAGTCCACAGGAGCAATCTCATCTTGGTATGCACGAGCTTTTGGCTCCAAAGACCTATCAGAACACATCAGCGGCCCTCCTTCTTGCCGTCCAAAGTATGCTCCTCCAATCAAAGTCTTGTTTGCACCAATCAATCGTTGAAGCACATGACGCTGAAGCGGTGCATCTGGCATATTCCTAGCACTAGCAACAGTTGATTTCATCCATGCAGGACGACCAATACAAGGAATGATATCGTCATCAATCATCAAAAGCCACTTTGCATCTGTCTCAAGGAACTTTTGCGCGATCTTATTACGAGAATGATAGATCATCGCATCACCAATTGACATATCGAAGCGAATCTTGTCCTTTCCGAAGTCAAGTGCCATCGCAATCAGAGCAAATGCAGTGACTGGATTGGTTGTCTTGTAGCAAGGGAAGCCAACAAAGATGTCTCTGCCTGCAAACTCACAGCGATATGAAGGCATACCATCTTGATTGCGAGAATCAATGACAGGATTGTTGTATTCCTCCACTTCTTTCTCTTCTACTTTGGGCTTCCTTCCACGCTTTTGAACTTTAGGTTCTTCTTCAACTTCAATCTTCTTCACTTCTGGCTCTTTCTTTTCCATAGGCTCATCGTAATGCGAGAAATCCCGCTTCGGGCCTTTAGGAATATGTTGATTTAGAGGCTTGCTTGACTTCCCTTGCCGTGCAAACGGATCAGTTGAATCAAGCGCATTTAATGTAATCTTCTCGTCTGGAGATACTTTTACTTCCATATGTTGTATTTATTATAAAGTTATGCTAAACTATACTAACTTTAGTATATATGCCCCCGACAGGATTTGAACCTATAACCAATCGGTTATGAGCCGACTGCTCTGACCATTGAGCTACAAGGGCGTTATGTATCATTTAATGATACTTATCCACCAAGAGCTTCATCAAGACCAAGATCAATAGCGTCAGCGGCATTCATCTTGATACGATCACTCATGCTCGATGGTTTGTTCACGGACTGATTGGAGATTGTTTGCCTTGGCATCTTACTTGATGACTTCAAAGCATTATTCTCGGTAGTCAGCTTCTTGACTTGATCCAGCAATGCGTTCTTTTGCGTTTGCTCGGTGCGTAGCTGATCCGAAAGCACATGGCTGAATACTGCGGCAGCGGCAATGTTCGTGCGATCCTTGGCGGTTGTAGGCCAAAGAGCAGCTTCAAACTTTGTCGCTAATTCAGAGACACGAGCATTGTGAGATTGCACTTGCTGGATTTGCTC
>JAPLPC010000571.1 GCA_026400425.1 Hyphomicrobiales bacterium
CTAGCGGCTGGTGCGGACGGGATCAACCGCAAGGTTGGCTTAGTTGCCGTCCCCGAATGCGAGGGCTGTGAGGTGATTGCGAATGTCGATCGGCCAAACTTCGATGAGCGCGCCGAACCTGCCACGATCGTCGGCGAACAGAGCGCGCGACGCCTCCTCGAAATTCGGCAGATTGCCGGCCATCATCGACATGAAGTGATAGGCAGCATCGCGGGCGGCCCGGGCACGATCGCGATCGCCGTGAGCGCGGCGCGCCTCCTCCACCAGTTTCCGCAACGCTACCGAGGCGCCACCGGGTTGGGTGGCGAGCCAATCCCAGTGCCGCGGCAGCAGCGTGATTTCGCGGGCGACGACACCAAGCCTGGGCCGGCCGCGACCGCGCGGCTCTGCGCCGCCCTCCGCTTGCTCTGCGGGCGGTGGCTGCAGCCGGGCGACGATGTCGCGGTGGCCGCCGCGCAGATCGACATCGACAGGCTTGCCGGTGGCGTTGTCGACAATGACGATGGGATCGGTAATGCCGCCGCTGGCGATCTTGACGGCGATCGCGACCTCGGCCAATGGCCCAGACGCCAGCAGCGTGGCGCCGGCAAACGCGCTAAAGGGGGCTGTCGTCGCCGTTTCCGTCGTCATGGGAGATGGTCCGTGCTAGATGAAAGAGGCGTCTAATTATACCCGGATAATATATACGTCAATATTACCCGGGCAATAATCACGCTCGGTTCATACCAGGAACAACCGCATGCTCATCGTGCATCATCTCAACAATTCCCGCTCGCAGCGGGTGCTCTGGCTGCTCGAAGAGTTGGCTGTGCCTTACGAGGTCAAACGCTATCAGCGGCAGCCCAACATGCTGGCGCCGAAAGAACTGCGGGCGATCCATCCGCTCGGCAAGTCGCCGGTGATCACAGACAACGGGAACACGATCGCGGAATCCGGCGCCATCGTCGAATATATCGTGAAGACCTATGGCCAAGGCCGGCTGATCCCGCCGGATAACACGCCGGAGCGGCTGCGCTACACTTACTGGCTGCACTATGCGGAAGGATCCGCGATGCCGCCGCTGTTGCTCAAGCTGATCTTCGGCATGCTGCCGAAGCGCGCGCCATTCCTCATGCGGCCGTTCGTCAACGGGATCTCTTCCAAGGTGCTGGCGACCATGGTGACGCCGCAACTGAAGCAGCACATGGCGTTCTGGGAGAGTGAACTATCGAAGAGCGACTGGTTCGCGGGCAACGACTTCAGCGCTGCCGATATCCAGATGAGCTTCCCGCTGGAAGCAGCCAGCGCGCGGGGCGGGCTCGCAGACGGTTATCCAAAAGCCATGGCGTGGCTCGAGAAGATTCACGCCCGGCCCGCCTACAAGCGAGCGCTTGAAGTCGGCGGGCCGTACGAGATCGGGAAGTAGCGCATCGGTGTCCCGGACGCGGTGCAACGCGCAGCGTTGCTCCGCAGAGCCGGGACCTTATCAAACGCTGGCGGTCGTGGCAGTCCCGGTTTTGCGAAGCAGCATTACACGCTGTGTCGCGCGCGGGACAACGCATCAATGCGACAGATGCGGGCAGCCACCTTCGGCCATCGGCCTAAACGCTTCATCGCCTGGAATCGTCGTCACGGTCTCATAGAGATCCCATGGCTGTTTCGATTCCGCGGGCTTCTTGATGCGCATCAGATACATGTCGTGCACCATGCGGCCGTCGTCGCGGACCTTGCCGTTCTGCGCGAAGAAGTCGTTGACCGGGTTGGCGCGCATCCAGGCCATCACCTTCCCGGTGTCGGTGGACTTGGTCGCCGCCACCGCCTTGAAATAGTGCCGCAGCGCCGAGTTCACGCCAGCCTGATAGGCGGTCGGCATGGCGCCGTGGCGTTTGTAGAATTCCTGGCTGAAGGCACGGGTTTCCGGCGTGCGATCCCAGTAGAACGAGTCGGTGAACATCAGGTCGTGCGCATTGGCGAGGCCCATGGCATGCACGTCGGTGAGCGTCACCTGCAGGGCGACCACCTGCATGCTGCTCTGGATGTTGAACTCGGCCGCCTGGTTCACTGCTGTGGAGAAGTCGGCGCCGGCATTGGCGAGGCCGAGGATCTTCGCGCCGGACGCCTGCGCCTGCAGCAGGAAGGACGAGAAGTCCGCGCTGCTGAACGGATGTTTCACCGAGCCGATCACCTTGCCGCCGGCAGTCGTCACGGCTTTCGACGCATCGCGCTCCAGCGCCAGACCGAACGCGTAGTCGGCGGTCAGGAAGAACCACGAATCGCCGCCACGCTTGACGATCGCCTTGGCGGTACCGTTGGCAGCGGCATAGGTGTCATAGGTCCATTGCACCGATGTCGGCGAGCACTGCTTGCCGGTGATGTCGGACGAGCCGGCGCCGGAGATCAGAAAGATCTTGTTGCGCTCGCGCGTGAGATTCTGCACGGCGAGAGCCACTGCGGAATTGACGCCCTCGGCCACCACGTCGATCTGCTTGTTGTCGATCCAGTCGCGCACGATGCCGGTGGCGATGTCCGGCTTGTTCTGGTGATCGCCGGAAATGATCTCGATCTTGCGGCCGTTAACGCTGCCGCCGATCTCTTCGGCGGCCATCTGCGCCGCGATCACAGAACCCTTGCCGTTGCCGTCGGCATATTGCCCGCTCATGTCGGTGATGATGCCGACACGCAATGCGCCGTCGTCGGCGCGCAGCGTCGCGGTCGAACACATCAGCAGCACGCCCGCTGCAACGGTTCTTACGAAATTCAAAGTCACGTAGCTTCTCCCTTGGACGCCTCTGTTGCGAGGCTGTGACGCGGCGCCTGAAGCGCGGCGTCACAGGGGAGGTTGCCGATGGTGCGGCGTTTTAGCAATGCGCGAAGCTACCCGTGAGCGCTTCGCTGCCATGCCGACAAGGGCGCTGTGTCGCCCTTTGGTTGTCGATTGGCACAGCCCCACGCGACGTGCGGGGCTAAACCGCAGGGAAGCCGAACAGCTGCTGCGGGTTGCTGGTGAGGATGCGCGTGCGCGTCGCCTCGTCCGGCACCCAGTCCGCCAGCAGATCCTGCAGATCGCTGATGCCCATCATCACGTCGTAATTGGCGACATGCGGCCAATCCGATCCCCAGACACAGCGATCCGGATTGGCCGCGACAAGCTTGTGCGCAAACGGAATCGTGTCGCTATAGGGCGGGCGGCCTTGCACGCTGGTGCGATAGGCGCCTGACAGCCGGACCCATGCGCCGTCTTTGACAATGCCGAGCAGCGCATCGAAGCCGGGATCGTCGATGCCGCGCGACGTCGGGAAATGGCCCATGTGATCGATCAGGAACGGCACCGGCAATTTGGCGAAGCGCGATGCCAGCGACGGGATGTCCTGCGCATCCATCAGGAACTGCAGATGCCAGCCCATCTCGCGGCACAAAGCTGCGTAGTTCTCGAGCTGATCGAAGCCCAGCCCGCCGCCGTAGAGCACATTGAGTCGAAGGCCGACGACGCCGGCGTCTTTCAGCGCGGCCTTCTCCTGCTCGGAGCAGTCGAGCCCGATCACGGCGATGCCGCGCAAGCGCGCGCGGTTGGCCGTGAGCGCATCCACCAGCAGGCGATTGTCGGTGCCGTGCACGCTGACCTGGGTCAGCACGCCATAGGTGGCGCCGGTCGCATCGAGCATCGCGAGATAGGACGCCGCCGTGGCTTCCGGCGGCGTGTAGCTGCGCTCGGCGACGAACGGATAGTCCGGCGGCAGGCCGA
>JAPLPC010000581.1 GCA_026400425.1 Hyphomicrobiales bacterium
ATCGGCGCCAACATGTTCATGGTCGGCTATGCCTATCAGCAGGGATGGCTTCCGCTGCCGCTTGAGGCCCTGCGCAAGGCGATCGATCTAAACGGTGCGTCCGTGCAGTTCAATCTCGATGCGTTCGACCTGGGCCGTCTCGCTGTCGTCGATCCGGACGCCGTGAAGGTGCGCCGCCGCGCCGCGCCCGTCGCCGATACCTGCGACGCGATTCTCACGCATCGCATCAGTCTCTTGACGCGCTATCAGAACGCACAATGGGCGGGCCGCTACGCTGGCTGGGTCAAGCGCGTGCGGGACGTCGAAGCGCGCGTCGCGCCAGGCTCCGAGCAGCTCTCGAAGACCGTCGCGGCCAATCTGGCCAAGCTGATGTCATACAAGGATGAGTACGAGGTCGGCCGGCTCTATACCGATGGCGACTGGCGCTCGCGCCTCGATGAAACCTTCGAAGATTACAAGCAGATATCAGTCTGGTTGTCGCCGCCGCTGCTGGCTCCCATGGACAAGGCACGCGGACGACCGAAGAAGATTAAATTCGGGCAGTGGGTGCTGCTGGTCTTCGGCGTGCTTGCGCGATTGAAGTGGCTGCGCGGTACCGTGCTCGATCCGTTCGGTTGGACGGCCGAACGGCGCGGAGAGCGACAACTTATTGCAGACTATGAAGCCCATTTGGAAATCATACTGTCCAAGCTTTGCCCAGACTTGCTGCCCATTGCAGTGGAGCTGGCGGCGCTTCCAGCCGCCATCCGTGGCTTCGGCGCGACGAAGGAAGCTGCAAGGAGGCTTGCGGAAGATCGGGCGAGGCATCTGGTCGAGCGGTTTGAGGATACGATGACGTCTTAAGTAATAATTTCGGGCCGATTGTTGAACTCGATCAATGTTCGCCGGGGATAAAATTTTGCGGCGGACGCAAAGATAAGCAGCAGATGGCCTCTTTGTCGGCAAGCACAGGTGCTTGCGATCAGTTGGTCATTATAGAGTGTCTTATCGACTGAACTGACGGCATTCCATCGGGCAACCGGCCAACGGATTTCGGCTGAGCTTCACGTAGTTGCCGATGCTATCTCTGACAAATCACAGAGGTTATCGTCATTCTTAATTGCTGAAAAGTCGACGGTGACGGCTTATGGCGCATCGCGGACATTCGCAAAGTCTTTGTTCAGTCGGCGAGCCGCAAGACTTTTGCAGCCATGCGGATATTGGCAATGTCGATCATCCGGCCGTCGAGCGTTGCAGCGCCGTGTCCATCGCGTTCTGCGGTTTCCATCGCCTCAATAACCCGCCTCGCTGAGGCGATCTCCACGTCTGATGGTTGGAAAGCCATTCGTGTCGGCTCGATCTGCTCCGGATGAATGACCTGCTTACCGTCGTATCCCATCGCCGCAGCTTTCACGGCGGAGCCTGTCGTGCCCGGCAGATCACGGAAGGCGCCGAAGGGGCCATCGATCGCCCGCAGATTGAAAGCTCGCGCTGCTACTAGAATGCGCATCATCGGATAGGCGAAGAGGTCAAGTGAAGTTTCCGGATGACCGTCCGCCGCTGCTCCAATATGCCGGTATGCGCTCGGAGAAAGACCGATCTCGTCGCTGCGTGCGCCGATCGAGGCACTGAAGTCACCGACGCCGAAATGCAGCGCAGAAACGCTTGGATGCGCGGCAGCGAGTGCATCGACATTTACGACGCCCAATGCCGTCTCGATCAGCAATTCGAGGTCCAGCGCCTCGCTCCGGTTCCCGCGATGGGTGGCAAGCGCTTCGCCCAATGCCGAGACATCGGCGACACGCTCCGCCTTGGGAAGTAGCACCGCGTCGAGACGCGAAAGGCCGGCAAGACGATGAACTTCGTCCTCGATGAATGGACTGCCAATCGCATTGATGCGGACAGTAACTGTCTTGCCGCCCCAATCCAGGCGCTCGATGGCATCGATGGCCGCGAGCAGAGCCTGCTTCTTTTCGCTGACCGGAACGGCGTCCTCCAGATCGAGAAACACGGCATCGGCGGTCGAGCCGGCTGCGCGTTCGACCATGCGCTCGCGATGAGCGGGGACGGCGAGGTAAGTGCGCGTCAATCTGGTATCGGTCATCGTGAAAGCTTCCGCTCGCTGAGTTCGGCAAGAATGGACTGGGTATGCTGCCCGATCGCGGGCACAGGGCCCATATGAGGTCGGACATTGGGTATCGTAATCGCCGGAAGATAGCTCGTGACGGAGCCGTTCGGCGTATCGACATGTGTCACGCGATTTCGGCTGGACAGTTGCGGATGATCGAGAAACTCTTCGACCGTATTCAGTCGCGCATTGGCGATCGACGCCTTTTCCAGCTTTGCCAGGACTTCGTCGCTGGTCATGTGGGAGAAATGATCTTCGATGGCTTTCTCGAGCTGATGCCGGTTCTTCATCCGATCCGGATTGGTCGCGAATAGCGGATTGGTCGCGAATTCAGGATCGTCGAATACGTTCTTGCATAGCGAGAGCCATTCACGCTGGTTCTGGATTCCAAAGAACACGGTCTTGCCGTCGCCGGTTTTGAACGGACCATAGGGTGCGATCGTCGCATGTCGCATGCCGGTGCGCTTCAACGGTTTGCCTGCGCCTTTCGTATAAAGCGAGGGATAGCTCATCCACTCCGTCATCGCATCGAACAAGGAGACTTCAAAGGCCGTACCGCACCCCGTGCGCTCGCGCGCATAGAGGGCCATCAGAACGCCATTCAGAACATACATTCCTGTGGCGATGTCGGCGATGGCGATCGCACCCTTTGCAGGATGCTCTTCGG
>JAPLPC010000394.1 GCA_026400425.1 Hyphomicrobiales bacterium
ATCGCTCCCCGCGGCGGACAAGGAATTGATCACCAAGGCCGTCAAATCGACATTGGATGCACAGATCGACGAACTCGTCGCCGGTGAGCCTGCGCTGATCGAGAATTTCAAGGGCACGTCGGTGCCGGTGCGTCAGGTCGCCACCAAGGATACCGAAGCCGTCATCGCCGAGTTCGACAAGATCTGGATGCCGAAAGCGCCCGTGCTTGCCGAACTGCGCAAGGTCGGCGCCACGCTTTAATCACCACCATCATCATCACTTTTGTCATCAGCCGGCGTGCAGGGCACGCCGGCATCACACGGAGTTTTGCCATGAGTCCTCGCGTTTCCTGGGAAGGCGTCTTCCCGGCCGTCACCACCCAGTTCCACGACGATCTCTCGCTCGATATCGATGCCACCGCCAAAGTGATCGACGGCCTGATCCGCGACGGCGTGTCCGGCCTGATCATCTGCGGCTCGGTCGGCGAGAACACCTCGCTCGAGAGCAAGGAAAAGATCGCGATCATGGAGGCGGCCAAATCGGTCGCCAAAGGCCGCGTCCCCGTGTTGTGCGGCATCGCCGAATTCACCACGGCCTTTGCCGTCGATACGGCGAAGCAGGCCGCGCGGGTCGGCATCGACGGCATCATGGTGATGCCGGCGCTGGTCTATTCGTCCAAGCCGCATGAGACCGCCGCGCATTTCCGCGCGGTGGCGTCCGCCACCGATCTGCCTGTGATGCTGTATAACAATCCGCCGATCTACAAGAACGACGTCACACCGGACATTCTCGCCACGCTCGCCGACGTCGAGACCGTGGTGTGCTTCAAGGACTCATCGGGCGATACCCGCCGCTTCATCGACACCCGCAACATGGTCGGTGATCGCTTCGTGCTGTTCGCCGGTCTCGACGACGTCATCGTCGAGAGCGTTGCCATGGGCGCGGTGGGCTGGGTGTCCGGCATGTCGAATGCGTTCCCGCGCGAAGGCGAGACGCTGTTCCGTCTGGCCAGAGCAGGGCGCTACGCCGAGGCCATGAAGATCTACGAATGGTTCATGCCGCTGCTGCATCTCGATGCGCGGCCGGATCTGGTCCAGTGCATCAAGCTTTGCGAGCACATCATGGGCCGCGGCACCGCACTGACGCGCCCGCCGCGCCTCGCTTTGCTGCCGCATGAGCAGGCGGAAGTCGAGGGCATCATGTCCAAGGCGCTGCGGGCCCGCCCAAGCCTGCCGGATGTCGGGCTCAAGGCGGCCTGAGCCGCATCATCGATGCAAAACGGCTCGCCGGCCGGATCATTGAAGCCGGCGCACCGCGATCATTCGGAGCCTTGATCGGGCGGCCCCGGGACCTCCGCCTCGTCGTCGCGGTCGCGCTTCGGGGTCGCGATATCGCCGTCTTCCTCGTCGTCATCGACGGGGCGAGGCGGCGGCTCATCGGGTGTGCGGTTCGGCGGCCCGTCTGGCCGTATCTCTGGTGTCATCAGATGTTCCCGCATTCGCGTCATGCGGGTGATTGAAACAGATTTCCCCGCGCAGGAACATTCGGATCTGTCTGCCCCGGACGGCGGACGGCAGCGAACTCAGGTTCGGAAACCGCCCTTGCGCTGCTCGGCCAGCCAGGCGGCCAAGGCCACGGACTTCTCGGCCGGCTTGCCGGACGTGGTCTTTCCCGACGAGGTTTTGCCGGACGATGCCTTGCTCGATTTCGCCGCGACCTTCTTCTTGGTCGGCGCCTGTGGCATCGCAGCCTCGCGGGCGACGCGCAATGCTTTCAGGCGCGCCATATTGTCGAGCACCGCCTTTTGGGCGGAATCTCGCTCGGCTTTGGTGGATTTATCGTCTGCGGACATCAGTTCAGCTTTGTTCTGGATTTTTTGGGTCGGCGTCGGCGCCATGCTTGCTCGTCTCAGCAAGGGCGGCCCCGCGCGATCGTTGCGTGGCTGTATAAATGGCTGCGCCCGTTCAGCCAACAGTCGATCACGGCGTTGGGCCATTTCTGAGGCAACCGCTTCGCGCTTGATACGGAATTGACGCGGTTGCGCCGCAGCGAGCGGTCTGAGACAATCGTCGCCTCAATCGGAACGTCTTCTCCCCATGCCGCTCACGCTTTTCAACGATGGCGCCGACAATTTGCGCGGCCGCATCATCGCGATCTACGCCATTCTCATTCCGGCCAATGTGCTGGCCTGGATCTGGGCGCTGGTTGCGTTCCGCGATCAACCGGTGCTGTTGGGTACGGCGGCGCTCGCCTACACGTTCGGCCTCCGTCACGCCTTCGACGCCGACCATATCGCAGCCATCGACAACATCACGCGCAAACTGATGCAGGCGGGCAAGCGGCCGATCTCGGTCGGCATGTTCTTTTCGCTCGGCCATTCGACGGTGGTGATCGTGGCGTCGATCTTCGTGGCGCTGGCGGTGTCGGCGCTGCAGGAACGGTTCGACAATTTCAAGGAAGTCGGCGGCCTGATCGGCACAGGAGTCTCCGCCTTTTTCCTGCTGGTCGTCGGTATCGCTAATCTCTTCATCCTCGTCGCGGTCTATCGCGTGTTCCGCGCCGTCAAGCGCGGCGAGCGGTTCATCGAGGAGGATCTCAATGCCGTGCTGTCCCAGCGCGGCATCATCGGCCGCATGCTGCGCCGGTCGTTTTCCGTCATCACCAAGAGCTGGCACATGTACCCGCTCGGCATTCTGTTCGGTCTCGGTTTCGACACCGCCACCGAAATTGCGATCCTCGGTATCTCCGCGTCGCAGAGCGCCGAAGGCCTCTCGATGTGGTCGATCCTGGTATTCCCCGCGCTGTTCACCGCGGGCATGTCGCTGGTGGATGCGACGGACTCGATCCTGATGGTCCGCGCCTATGGCTGGGCCTTCGTGAAGCCGATCCGCAAGCTGTATTACAACATGATGATCACGGCGGTGTCGGTGATCGTGGCGCTGGTGATCGGCGGCATCGAGGCGCTCGGCCTGATTGGCCGCAAGCTGGATCTCAATGGTGGTTTCTGGGAGGCGATCGAGGGCCTGAACGAGAATCTCGGCGCGATGGGTTACCTCATCGTCGCGATCTTTCTCGTCAGCTGGCTGGTCTCGATGCTGATCTACCGCATCAAAGGCTATGACGACATCGAGGTGCGCGTCCACGAGGCCTGAGCGCGGCCATTACGCGAGCCGGCATGAGTTGCGGGGGCGCGCTGGTTTCATGGGGCTTCCGCCTGCGCCTGACCTACGCAGCAAGGATCGGACCGCCGGCCTTCTTCCAGGCGTCGATGCCGCCGTCGAGATGTGCGGCACGGGCAATCCCGGCATCCTTCGCGGCATTCACCGCCATCGCCGAGCGCTCGCCATAGGCACAGAAGAATACGATGCGGCGTCGGCTCGCATGTGCGACCTCGCGCAGCATCCCGCCCGGCTTGAGATTATCGGAGATCGACGGATAGGGCGCATGCAGCGCGCCGGACAGCGTGCCGAATTTCGCGCGCTCGCCGCTCTCGCGCAGATCGACCAGCAACATGTCGGGATCACCGAGATGCGCGATCGCCTCCTGCGGCGACAATGCCAAGCCTTGCTGCAGCAACTGCTCAGGCTTCAGCCCGACCTTCATATTGGCCGGAATGACCACATCCATCAGTTTCGGATTCGGCAGGTTCAGATTGTCCATCAGCGCGATATAGTCATCGACCGATTTCACCTGCAGGCGCGGATTGAAACGCTTCTCCTCGCCGATGGTGGAGACCGTATCGCCTTTGTAGTCATGGGCCGGGAACACCATGGTTTCGTCCGGCAGCTTCAACAGGCGATTGAACAGCGAGTCATATTGCGCCCGCGCGCTGCCGTTCTGGAAATCGGTACGGCCGGTGCCGCGAATGAGCAGCGTGTCGCCGGTGAAGACGCGATCCTTCATCATGAAGCTGTAGGAATCGTCGGTATGGCCGGGCGTGTACATCACGTCGAGGCTGACGCCTTCGATCATCACCTTGTCGCCGTCGCTGACGCGCATCGCCACGACATCGGCCTTGCTCTGATCGCCCATCACCGTGACGCATTGGGTGCGCTCGCGCAGTTCGGCGAGGCCGGTGACGTGGTCGGCGTGCAGATGCGTATCCACGGCTTTCACCAGCCGCAGATCGAGTTCGCGCAGCAACTGGCAATAGCGATCGACCTTGTCCAGCACGGGATCGAGGATCAGCGCCTCCCCGCCGTGGCGGCTGGCCAGGAGGTAGCTGTAGGTGCCTGATACGCTGTCGAAGAGCTGTCGGAAAATCATGTCGCTCACCAAGCCTTGTGGTCGAATATTCCATATAAGCGTCCTTACGCAGTATAATACCCTGCCGAAGCTTATTACGGCGAATGTTTTTGCTGCCGAATTGCATCGCATGCCCGGCCGGCCTATGGCTGAAGACGGAGGTTGGTATGGCGCAATATGTGGTCGAGTTCGGCAAGGATGGCGGCAAGATCGAGCCGGACGGGCGGCTGGATGCGGCGGCCTTCCACCGCAATCATGCTGCGATCTGGACGGTTCTCGGCGCAGCGTTGGAACAACACAGCGGCGACGTCGTGGAGGTCGGCAGCGGCACTGGACAGCATGTCGTGTTCTTTGCCGAACATTCGCCGCAGATCACCTGGTGGCCAAGCGACCTCAATGCTGCGCATCTGAGCAGCATCGAAGCGTGGCGTAAATTTACGCAGCGCGCCAATGTGCGTCCTCCGTTGCGCATTGATCTGATCGATCCGACCTGGTGCCCGGCATTCACTGACGGCAGCGGCCCGCGCGAGCTGCTGGCGGTGTTCTGCGCCAACGTCGTCCACATCGCACCGTGGTCCGTGGCCGAAGGCCTGATCAACGGCGCTGCGCGTTATCTGAGACCGGATGGAAAGCTCTTCATCTATGGCCCGTTCAAGCGCGATGGCCGACACACGGCAGACAGCAACGCCGCCTTCGATGCGAGTCTGCGCCAGCGCGATCCGGCGTGGGGCGTGCGCGATATCGCTGAGCTGGAGCAGGCGGCACATGGTGTCGGCCTGGTGTTGAACGACATCGTGGAGATGCCGGCCAACAATCTGATCCTGATATTCGCACGCACACCTGCATAGGCCGGCCGCGCCGGCGTGTGTTGATCTGTCGCAGGGGCGCCGGCATAGTCATCGAACACAAACGGCCCGGAACGAACCGGCCGCATCCGGGCGGAATCCCCATGAACGACGCGACCACCCCTGAGACTTTCGACGATGTGCGCGCGCGTGCCACCGTATGGCGGCTGGCCGCCGCGCAGGCGCTGGGCGGCGCCAATTCGGCGGTGATCTTCGCGACCGGCGCCATTGTCGGCTCGACCCTGGCGCCAAGTGCATCGCTCGCGACGGTGCCGCTGTCGGTCTATGTGGTCGGCCTCGCCTCCGCGACCTTGCCGGTTGGTATCATCTCGCGTCGCTATGGTCGCCGTGTCGCCTTCATCATCGGCAGCGGAGCGGGCGTGCTGTGCGGCCTGCTTGGTTCGATCGCCATTCTGCAGGCCTCGTTCGTGTTGTTCTGTGTCGCGACATTTTTCGGCGGCGTCTATGGCGCCGTCGCGCAGTCCTATCGCTTTGCTGCGGCCGACGGCGCCAGCCCGGCCTATCGCCCCAAGGCGGTATCTTGGGTGATGGCCGGCGGGGTGTTTGCCGGCGTGCTCGGGCCGCAGCTCGTGCAATGGACCATGGATATCTGGACGCCTTATCTTTTCGCGTTCAGCTTCCTCGCCCAGGCCCTGGTAGCGCTGATTGCGATGGCGCTGCTGTCGACGGTCGATGCGCCGAAGCCGGCGCCGGCGGATCTGCATGGCGGGCGGCCATTGGTCGAGATCATCAAGCAGCCGCGCTTCGTCGCTGCCGTGATTTGCGGCGTGGTGTCCTATGCCATGATGAATCTGGTGATGACCTCGGCACCGCTGGCGATGAAGCTCTGCGGCCTCAGCCTCACCGATTCCAATTTCGGCATCCAATGGCATGTGGTCGCCATGTATGGGCCGAGCTTCTTCACCGGTGCGTTGATCACCCGCTTCGGCGCGCCGAAGGTGGTGGCCGTCGGCCTCGTGCTCGAGGCGCTGGCCGCGGTGATCGGCATGTCCGGTGTCACCGCGCTGCATTTCTGGATCGGGCTGGTGGTGCTCGGCGTCGGCTGGAATTTCGGCTTCGTCGGCGCGTCCGCGCTGGTGCTCGAAACCCATCGCCCGCAGGAGCGCAACAAGGTGCAGGCCTTCAACGATTTCCTCGTCTTCGGCCTGATGGCGATCGGCTCGTTCTCGTCCGGCCAGCTGCTGGCGAATTACGGCTGGAATGCCGTCAATGCGGTGGTGTTTCCGCCGGTGATGCTGGGTCTCGTCGTGCTGGCATTGGCAGGATTCGCAAAGCGGCGCGCGTTGAAGCAGGCCGAGGCGTTCCCAGATCCGGCGATCTGATCCGTCATTGCGAGCGCAGCCAAGCAATCCAGAAAGCCAAGAACTGGATTGCTTCGTCGCTTCGCTCCTCGCACTGACGGCGGAGGCGACTAATCCAGATCCACCATCCGCCCGGCCGTCTCGAACGCATCGCGCGACCAGCTGATCTGCACCACGGCGCCATGGTCGGGGAATACGCGATTGCTGAAGGTGACCTTGGCGCCGGTGCGCTCCAGCAACGTGCGGGCGATGAAGACGCCGAGGCCGAGGCCGCGGCGCGGGCCGTCATCGGTGTTGCGACGGCGCGACAAA
>JAPLPC010000356.1 GCA_026400425.1 Hyphomicrobiales bacterium
TCACGGTGATGATGCTGGACGATCTCACCGCCGAAGCCACCGATCGTACGGTGCACAGCATCGCCCATGGCGTGATGCGGCTGGAAGAGCTCGCACCGGATTACGGCGCCGAACGGCGGCGGGTGCGGGTGATCAAGTATCGCGGTTCGAAGTTTCGCGGCGGCTATCACGATGCGACCATTACGGCGGGTGGGCTCAACGTCTATCCGCGGCTGGTGGCGTCCGAATTTCGCGGCGATCAGGTACGTACCCTCCACTCGACCGGGAATTCTGAGTTCGATGCGCTTCTGGGCGGCGGATTCGAATCCGGATCGAGCACCGTCATTCTGGGTCCTGCCGGTACCGGCAAATCCTTGATCGCCGTCGTCACCGCGCTGGCGGCGCTGAAGCGGGGCGAGAAGGCGGCGATGTTCGTCTTCGACGAGGAGCTCGGCTTGCTGTTCGACCGGATGAAACAGCTTGGGATCGATCTCGCCGCACTCCGCGCCGAGGGCAAGTTCATGATCGAGCAGGTCGATGCCGCCGAGTTGTCGCCTGGTGAATTCGCCCATCGGGTTCGCGAGCAGGTGGTCGAACTGGACATCAAGATCGTCGTGATCGACAGTCTCAACGGCTATCAGGCGGCGATGCCGCATGAAAACTCGCTGGTGCTGCATATCCACGAACTGCTGCAGTACCTGAACCGGCGCGGAGCGGCGACGTTCATGACGGTGGCCCAGCATGGCCTGGTCGGTGACATGCAGACGCCTGTCGATATCACCTATCTCGCCGACACCGTCGTTCTGCTGCGCTATTTTGAGGCGTTCGGAGCCGTTCACCGTGCCATTTCGGTGATCAAGAAACGCATGGGCAACCACGAGGCAACGATCCGCGAATACCGGATCAACAAGTCGGGACTTTCGATCGGCGCTCCGCTCAAGGAGTTTCAGGGCGTGTTGCGCGGGGTCCCGCACTATTCGGGCAAGACCCCGATGATGGAAGAACATCAAGCGTGAAGCCGGGGCCGCTTTCCGAACGTGCGGTCATCCTCGCCCCGACCGGGCGGGACGGCAGCGTCGCCGCGGCGTTGATCCGCGAAGCCGGCTATTACGCGTCGATCTGCTCGGATTTCGATCAGCTGGTTCGCGAGATCGAGGGCGGTGCCGGCTGCGCCGTCATCGCCGACGAAGCGATCAAGAGCGCCGATCTGCGTTCGCTCGACCGCTGGCTGCATAATCAGCCGGTATGGTCTGATTTTCCAATCGTGCTGCTGACACGGCAGGGCGGTGGCTCTGAACGCAATTTCGATGCGGCGCGGCTGCGCCAGTTGTTCGGCAATGTGACATTTCTCGAACGCCCCTTTCATCCGACGACCCTGATCAGCGTGGTCGGTGCGTCAGTGCGCGGACGGCGCCGGCAGTATCAGACGCGGGCCATTCTGGAAACGTTGAGCGATAATCAGACCCTGCTGCAGACGGCACTCGACGCCGGCCGCCTCGGTACCCTTGAACTGCATCTGCCCGAACTGCGGCTCGACGTTTCGGATACGACCAAGGCCTGCTTCGGCCGTGGACCGAGCGACACCTTCACCTTTGCTGATCTGCAGGCGGCCGTGCATCCCGACGACCGCGCGCGGCGCCAGGAGGCGCTCGATGAAGCGCTGGTGAAGGGCGCGGATTACAATGTCGAATACCGTTGCGTCTGGGCGGATGGAACGGTGCACTGGGTCGAGACGCGCGCCCGCATCGTACGTGGCCCCGACAATCGGCCAAAGATCCTGGTCGGCGTTTCCGTCGATATCACGGCGCGAAAAACTGCGGATATCGATCGGGACAACCTGCTCGATCAGCTCACCGCCGAGCGCGCCGCGCTCGCCGAACTGACGGCAAATCTCGAACAGCGCGTCGAGCAACGAACCGCCGATCTTCTGAAGGAGGTCGCCGCGCGCGAACGCGCGCAGGAGCAGCTGCGTCAGGCCCAGAAGATGGAAACCATCGGCCAGCTCACCGGCGGCGTGGCGCATGATTTCAACAATCTGCTGATGGCGGTGATGGGCAATCTCGAATTGCTGCGCAAGCGCATGCCTGACGATCCGCGCCTCAAGCGCCTGGTCGATGGCGCGATGCAGGGCGCCGAGCGCGGCGCCTCGCTGACGCAGCGCCTGCTGGCTTTCGCACGCCAGCAGGATCTGCGCACGGAAGCGGTCGATCTTGGTGCACTGCTGCGCGGCATGGGCGATCTGCTCGACCGGTCACTCGGGCCGCGCATCGAACTCACCTTGGACATTCCGGATGGCTTGCCGCCGGCGCAAATCGACGCCAACCAGCTCGAACTCGCGATCCTCAATCTCGTCATCAACGCGCGCGACGCCATGCCGGATGGCGGCGTGATCGCGGTCAAATTGTCCAGCCATCGCGTCGGCAAGACGGCCGGCGCGTTGAAGCCCGGCGATTATCTCAAGGTCTCGGTGATCGACGACGGCGAAGGCATGACGCCGGAAACGCTGGCGAAGGCGATCGAACCGTTTTTCTCGACCAAGTCGGTCGGCAAAGGCACCGGTCTCGGTCTCTCGATGGTGCATGGCCTGGCCGAACAACTCGGCGGCACGCTGCAACTCACCAGCGCGGTCGGCGAGGGGACCACAGCGACGCTGATCGTTCCGACCTCCACCGACACGACGGTCGTGATCGAGAAGACGGAGCCAAGCAAGAATGAACTGCGTTCAGCCGTGATCCTGTTCGTCGATGACGATCCGCTGATCGCCATCTCCACGGCGGAAATGCTGGAGGATCTCGGGCATGAGGTGATCCCTGCCAATTCCGGCGGCGATGCGCTGGACATCTTGCGCAGCGGCCGGCCGATCGACCTCTTGATGACCGATCACATGATGCCCGGCATGACCGGCGTTGAGCTGGCCGCGCAATCCCGCAAGGTGCGGCCAAACCTGCCGATCCTGCTCGCAACCGGCTATGCAGATTTACCTGACGGCATACAGCTCGACCTGCCGCGGCTGGCGAAGCCCTATCACCAGGAGCAACTCCGCCACCGGCTCGCGCAATTGCTGGGTTGAGCGGTGGGTGGGGCCAATGGCCCCAATGACTCGGGCGGGTATCGGCCCGGTGCCGCCCGTTAACGCTTCGCTAACCCGCGTTAACGCACCATCGTAGCGGTTGATTCGACCGATTTGCGGGACATCCATGAACAGCGACATCCGATTGACCCGGACTGTGGCAACGCTCGACGAAATCCGTCATCGTGTCGCCCTCGCTTTTGCGCGCAACCGGCTCTGCCGGGACATCCAGTTCGATATGGTCCCCACACCGCGCCTTGGCCACGGAGCCAATTGGACCATCAGCCTGCTGCAGGTGGGGCCGGATGCGCTGTGGGAAGCCTCCGAGATCGTGTCTGACATCCAGGACGCCTATTTCCTGCTGGACGAGTACAGCATCCAGTCGCAGGCGGCCTGATCCCGGCCCAAACCGTCCCTTCCGAAATGCTTAAGCCTTAATTTTTCTCCAATTGTGAGCCGATATCCGGCGGGAACATCTCACCGGGCCCACAGCAGA
>JAPLPC010000505.1:0-2056 GCA_026400425.1 Hyphomicrobiales bacterium
GAGCACCGGCGGCGACGGTCTGCTGTATTGCTTCGCGACCAACTGACGGCGGCAGACGGCCGTTTTGCGGCTGTGCATGACATCGGGCGCCGTGGCAGCACTGCCGCGGCGAACCAATTCGCGGGCCACCGGTTGATATCACCGTGAGTTAGACGGGAGGTTGCGCATGCGTTATGAGCTTTACTATTGGCCGATGATCCAGGGCCGCGGCGAATTCGTTCGCCTCGCGCTCGAAGAAGCCGGCGCGAATTATCGCGACGTCGCGCGCATCGACGGCATCGACGCCATGACGAAGTTGCTGGACGCCAGACAGGGGCTGCCGCCGTTTGCGCCACCTTTTCTCAAGGCCGGCACATTGGTGATCGGCCAGACCGCCAATATCCTGTTCTATCTCGGCGCGCGTCATGGCCTGGCCCCGAAGACGGAAGCCGGGCGGCTCAAGCTCAACGATCTGCAACTGACCATCGCCGATCTCGTTGCGGAGGTGCATGATACGCATCATCCGATCGGCACGTCGTTGTATTACGAGGATCAGAAAAAGCCCGCAAAGTTGCGCACGGCAGAGTTCTGGAACGAGCGCGTGCCGAAGTTTCTCGGTTATTTCGAACGGCTGCTCAAGGCCAGCGGTGGCGCCTATGTCACCGGCCGCAAACTGACCTATGTGGATCTCTCGCTATTCCAGATCGTTGAAGGCCTGCGCTACGCGTTTCCGAAGCGGATGAGGAAGTTCGAGCGCGACATACCCGGCGTCAATGGCCTGCACGACCGCATCGCAGAGCGGCCGAACATCAAGGCCTATCTCGGCAGCGATCGCCACATTCCATTCAACGAGGATGGAATCTTCCGGCGCTACAAGGCTTTGGACAAGTAGCGCCGAGTGGTCGGGGCGTCGAGTCTGTGCCGCTCAGACGTATTGATCGATGCGCGTGCCCTGGCCTGGCGGCAATGGCGGGCGCGGCGGCGGCGGCGGATTGCGCTCGTCGGCGGTCTCGACCTTCTTCGGCTGTGGCGGACGTGCCTCGATGGGCTGTACCGGTGTGGCGGCCGGCGTGCTGCTGACGCTTGAAACGCTCATGGCAATATCTCCAAATATAATTTTGCAGCATGGGCGCGGCTGCCGAATGAGTGATGAATCATTACGCGCAATTTGCAGCAATCACCGCGCGATGGTGCCGCTGGTAAACGGCGTGCTGCCGCAATCGCTACAATTGTCGCGATCGGCTCACTCGTCCTTGCCGCGCGAGATCGAGATCGATGCCGTGGTCTTGTCGCGGGTGCAGCGGAAATCCAGTCGGCGAAATCGCATCTTGATATCGTTACCGCGCAGCAGGCCCATGCGGCTCAGACAGCGCGACGCGCCCTTCAGCGTATCGGATCTGGGAATCGTGAAGACGATGGCGCCGGCGCTGGCGAGCACATCGATGAAGGCCGGCGCTGGTTTCCGCGTCGGCGATTGCGCGAACAACTCGTTGGTCACCGATCGGTTGCTGCAGCCGAGCCGCAGCTGCTTCGCTGCCGGATGGGAGAGATAGATCACATTGGCCGCCGTGCGTCCGACGCCGATGCCGTCGATCTGGCTCTTGAGCTGCCGTGCCAGGTCGTCGCAACGGTCGGCGCGCGCCGGCGTCGCCGCGAGCCCCATCGCGAGCCATGCCGATACGGCCAGGAATGCAAGTCTGGTTGTCATCATTGAGCCCCTGCCTGATTGAAGCGGTTGCAGCACCGGAGCGCAAGCCGGAACGCTCCGATCCATCGGGCGTTAAGTTACTCGGGTCTGCCAGATCGGCAGAGGCGTGAGCCGACCCGCGATCCCGCGGGTGAGGGGACAGCATGAAACTGAACATCGGCTGGCTGGCCAAGGATATCGTCAATCAGCTCTGGTTCACGGTGGCACTCTACTGCCTGCTGGGCCTCGCCGCTGCCTTGAGCGCGCTGTTTCTTGACCGCTTCATCCCGGATGCGGTGTCGAGCCAGATCGGCGCCGATGCGGTGGACCGTATCCTCGGCATCATCGCCGCCAGCATGCTGGCGGTCACCACATTCTCGCTCTCCACCA
>JAPLPC010000505.1:2103-5042 GCA_026400425.1 Hyphomicrobiales bacterium
TCGTCGTGGAAGATCGCACCGCGCAGACCGCGCTCGCCACCTTCATCGGCGCCTTCGTGTTCAGCCTGGTCGGGCTGATCGCCCTGTCCACCGGCGCTTACGGCTCGAGCGGGCGGCTGGTGCTGTTCATCGCCACCATCGTGGTGGTGCTGCTGATCGTCATTATGCTGCTGCGCTGGATCCACCGGCTGTCGCGGCTGGGGCGTCTCGGCGAAACGGTGGATCAGGTCGAGCGCGCGACCATGAAGGCCATCGATCGCCGCCGCGAGCGGCCATGTCTCGGCGGCCGTGAGGCGCCGCCGATCGCGCCGGTCGGGCTTGGCGTCATGGCCGGCAAGATCGGCTATGTCAGGCGGATCGACATGGCGCGGTTGTCGCAGCTCGCCGAAGCTGCCGTCTGCGACATCTGCGTGACCGCCTTGCCCGGGACGTTTGCGACGCCGGACCGTACGCTTGCGGTCATCGTCGGCAGCCGTGACGACGACGTCGCAAAACAGGTCGCAGACTGTTATCTGATCGGCGACCAGCGCTCCTATGAACAGGATCCGCGCTTCGGGCTCGTCGTGCTCTCCGAGGTGGCGTCGCGGGCATTGTCGCCGGCGGTCAACGACCCCGGCACGGCCATCGACGTCATCGGCACCATGGTGCGCGTGCTGTCGCGCTGGGCCGATGGCGCCGATCGTCCCGGCGCAGAGATCACATATCCCCGCGTCTTCGTGCCGCCCGTGGTCTGCAGAAGGCCATGCGGGCGCTGGCGCATCTCGGCGACGAGGCGATGGCGGATGCAGCCCGCGTTCATGCCGCCCAGGCGCTGGCGCGCGCGCAGCAGGCCTTGAGCTTCGCCCCGGATCGGGAGCGGCTGGAGCGGGCTGCGGAACGCTAGGCATCACGCAATGGACGCGAGGGCCGGGAACGACCACGTCCGACGTGGAAATCCATACGATCATATGGCAGACTGACCATATCGTCATTGGCGACGGCTATGTCCGATTTCGAGTGGGACGTCACGAAGGATCGGATCAACCACGCCAAGCACGGGGGGGCGTTCCAGCGCGCGCAACACGCTTTTCTCGACCCCCGTCGTGTCATTGCGGAGGATCTGGATCACAGCGCTGGCGAGCCACGTTACTTCTGCTTCGGGCGCGTCGATGACGCCGTCATGACCGTGCGCTTCACGTATCGCGCCGGCAAGATCAGGATTTTTGGCGCGGGCTACTGGCGCAAGGGAAAGGCGATCTATGAAAAAGCCAATCGCAAGAAAGACGGCAGCTAGGTCCGCCACGAGCGAGATCGGCCGGCTCCGCGTCATCGACGACTTCCTGCCGCCGCCGGATCAATTGGTTCTGCGCGAAGACAATGTGAAGGTGACCCTGAGCCTGTCGCAGCGCTCGATCGATTTCTTCAAGCAGGCGGCTCGGGAACACCAGGTGCCTTATCAGCGCATGATCCGCGCTTTGGTGGATGCTTACGCGGAAAAACAAAGCGGGAAGGGCTAGGCAATCTGGTCCGGTGTGGCCGGAGCTGCTCGGGCGTACGGCCGGCCCCTGATTTTGAACCCTTCAAAACCGATCTGAAAGCGCCTAAAAGGGCCTCGAAATTCCCGTGTTCCGAGGCCTCCCCATGAACGCTCCTACCGCTTTTCCCGATCAGCAGCAGCCGGTTCCGCCCTACAAGCACACGCCGCTGTTTCCGCTCGGCACCGACACCACGCCCTATCGCAAGATCAGCACCGAAGGCGTCAAGGTGGAGACCGTGCTCGGCCGCGACATGCTGGTGGTGTCGCGCGAGGCGCTGAAGGCGCTGTCGGAAGCGGCGTTCGGCGACATCAATCACTATCTCCGCCCCGGCCATCTGCAGCAGCTGCGCAACATCCTGGATGACACCGAGGCGTCGTCGAACGACAAGTTCGTGGCATTCGACTTTCTGAAGAATGCCAATATCGCCGCCGGCGGTGTGCTGCCGATGTGCCAGGACACCGGCACCGCCATCATCATGGGCAAGAAGGGCTGCAACGTCATCACCGACGGCAGCGACGAGGCCGCGCTGAGCGAAGGCGCGCGCGACGCCTATCTGCGCCGTAACCTGCGTTACTCGCAGGTGGCGCCGCTGACCATGTATGACGAAAAGAACACCGCCAACAACATGCCGGCGCAGTGCGAAATCTATGCCGAGGGCGACGACGCCTACAAGTTCATGTTCATGGCCAAGGGCGGCGGCTCTGCCAACAAGAGCTTCCTGTTCCAGGCGACGCCGTCGGTGCTTACCAAGGATCGTCTGCTGGCGTTCCTGAAAGAGAAGATCATGACGCTCGGCACCGCCGCGTGTCCGCCCTATCACCTCGCCATCGTGATCGGCGGCACCTCGGCCGAGCTCTGCATGAAGACGGTCAAGCTCGCCTCCGCGCGCTATCTCGACGCGCTGCCGACGCAGGGATCGCCCGATGGCAACGGATTCCGCGATCTCGAAATGGAGCAGGAAATCCTCAAGATGACGCAGTCGTCCGGCGTCGGCGCACAGTTCGGCGGCAAGTATTTCTGCCACGACGTGCGCGTGATCCGGCTGCCGCGCCACGGCGCCTCGCTCCCCATCGGTCTCGGCGTGTCGTGCTCGGCGGATCGCCAGGTGCTCGGCAAGATCACCAGGGACGGCGTCTATCTCGAAGAGCTCGAGCACAATCCGGCGCAGTATCTGCCGCAGGTGGAAGAGGCGCTCGGCGGCGACGTGGTCAAGATCGATCTCAACAAGCCGATGAAAGAGGTTCTGGCGACGCTGTCGCAATATCCCACCAAGACCCGGCTGTCGCTCACCGGCACCATGATCGTCGCCCGCGACAGCGCCCATGCCAAGCTGCGCGAGCGGCTGGAGAAGGGCGAGCCGCTGCCGGATTACTTCAAGAACCATCCGGTCTATTACGCCGGTCCCGCCAAGACCCCGGAAGG
>JAPLPC010000024.1:0-311 GCA_026400425.1 Hyphomicrobiales bacterium
GCGGCATCTGTCGTCTGGAAACAACCACGTCCGATCGGGTTTGAATAGATAACGAAAGCATGAGCCTCCGACCGACGGGTATCCGCTTGTACATCCTGCAACGTGTATGCGAACATCGGGCACAGAAAGCCAACAAAAAGAGCCATCCATGCATAAAGTGACCTTCGCCGTTCTGGCCCTTATCGCAACTGCGACCGCCTCGCCTGCCGCTTTCGCGCAGGACGTTGCCGCCGGCAAATCGTCCTTCAACAAATGCATCGCCTGCCACGCCATCGGCGAAGGCGCGAAGAACAAGGTGGGGCCTGAACTGA
>JAPLPC010000024.1:328-9066 GCA_026400425.1 Hyphomicrobiales bacterium
GGGCGTAAATCGGGCACCGTCGCTGGCTATTCCTATTCGGAAGCCAACAAGAATTCCGGCATCACCTGGGATGAAGCGACCTTCAAGGACTATATCAAGGATCCGAAGGCGAAGATTCCCGGCACCAAGATGGCGTTTGCCGGGATCAAGAAGGAAACCGAAGTGAACGACCTGTGGGCGTTCCTGGCGCAATACGGCGCCGACGGCAAAATCAAATAACCCTGCGGGCGGTCAGACGGTCGCCGCCATCTTGGTAGGCAGCACGGCCTGGACCACCAGGCCGCGCGCTCGCGCGTCCATGACGCCGACGGCGCGCAGCGCCAGCAGGGTCACCGTCTGCACGGCATCGCGCAGTTTCATCTGATCGTCGAAACTGTCCGGCGCCATGGGTCCGACCAGTGCCTCATGAAGCGCACCGAGGAGAGCGGCAGCTGCGAGCGCAGTGTCCTGCGCCGGCAGATGGCCGGCCCGGATCGCCGCATCGATGCGGGATTCGATTTCACCGGCGATCTCACGTCGACTGCTAAGTCGGGATTCAGTGACATCGACTTCCACCGGCTCGGCGAGAATGCCCCAGGCCAGTTTGCGGTTCGACACCACATGCACCGCAACCGTCGTGACGGCCGCCGCCAGCGCCGAGGACGGGCCAGGCGCGGCATCCGCAGCCCGACGGATCGCTGCCAGCTCGTCGCGGGACACATCGGCGATCAGTTCGGAGATCAGGTCGGCTTTAGAGGGGAAATATCGGTACACGGTGCCGGCAGCCACATTGGCGCGAACCGCGACCGGGGCGATCTGCACCGCGGCCATGCCGCCCTCGGCGCAGGTTTCCCGCGCCGCCGCCAGGATGGCGTTGCGCCGTGCCGCCAGCCGCTTCACGACCTGCTGGGTACGTCGATAGACCATGGGCTTGTCCCACCTCCGGCGTCCCTGCCCGCCGCGGGGCGACGCAAGGAAGGTCCGTAAGTTCAAGGTTTTGCGCGGATTCGAGAGCTCGGCCGCCAGAAGAGATGAACACCAGTTCAGAGTCTTTGACAAGGCATTTCGCGCATCGCGCAGCTCGCCTTTTCCGGCCGACCGTGGAGCCACCGGACCGACACAGGCTGAGCGCTCTCCGACAGCATGTCCCGAGAATATCGGGACTTTTCCCGAACAGCGATCCGAAACAATCCCGACCCGCGGGCGGTCTTTCCATTTGCACAAAGATACCGTCGCCAGCAGTGTTTCGGCCAAGCACGGCAAGTGCGGCAGGTGGGGGAAGCGTGATGACAACGCGTCAAGCGTATCTGGCGTTCGCGGCGAGCGTAGTGTCCGCGGCTTGCCTTGGAGGGCTGACCTCCTCAGCCGGCGCGCAGCAGCGGCTGCAGGAAATCGTCGTCATCGCCAACACACCGGTGCAGGGGCCGGGCATCGACCGAGACAAGATCCCGTCGATGACCTCGACCGTGACGGCGGAGGACTTCCAGCGCAGTGCGTCCCAGAACATCACCGACACACTATTCCAGCGCGTGCCGGGCATCACGCTGTCCGATCCGAACGGCAACGGCGCGCAGCAGGAGATTCGCTATCGCGGCTTCGCGGCCTCGCCGCTGCAGGGCACACCGCAAGGAATCGCCGTCTACATGAACGGCATCCGCCTCAACGAATCATTCGGCGACACCGTCAACTGGGACCTGATCCCGACCAACGCGATCCGGCGCGCCGACATTTTCACCAACAATCCCATTTTCGGCCTCAACGCGCTCGGCGGCGCCATCAATCTCACGACCAAGAACGGCTTCACCTACAAAGGCTTTGAAGCCGAAGCGCAGGGCGGCTCGTTCGGTCGTGGCCAGGGCGGCATGCAATACGGTGCCGAGATGGGCGACTGGGGCATCTATGTCGCCGCGCAGGGCCTCAGCGATGATGGCTGGCGGCAGAGATCGCCGGCCAAGCTCGGTCGCTTTTTTGGCGATATCGGCTATCGCGACGACCGCAGCGAATTCCATCTCTACGGCGCGATTTCGAAAAGCTCATTCGGCGTGGCGGCGGCGACGCCGGTGCAGATGCTCGCCAATGACTGGCGCTCGATCTACACGACGCCGCAGACCACCGACAACGACATGGCGCTGGTCGGCCTGAATGGGAAAATCTCCGTGACCGATACCTGGTCGCTGCAGGGCAATCTCTACGGTCGTTTCTTCCGGCAGGCGCATGTGGATGGCAACGACGCCAATATCGAGCGCTGCAGTGCGTCGTCGTCTTTCGCCAATCGCCTCTGTCTCGAGGATGACGGCTTCCCGCGCCCGGTGCCTTTCACCGGTGCCGCAGCCCTCGCCTTCCGCAACCAGTTCGCAATCCTCGACCAGAACAACCAGCCGATCCCCTGCCCGCCCGGCAGCGGGAACACGTGTTCGCCGGTGCCTTATGGCTCCATCGATCGCACCAATACGAAATCCGACACCTATGGCGGCTCGCTGCAAGCCACCAATGACGACAAGATTTTCGGTCACGGCAATCACTTCGTCGTCGGCGCCAGCGTTGATCGCGGCAACACCGCCTTTGATGCCACATCGACGCTAGGCTATATCTATCCGGACCTGACGGTCGGCACCAACCCGGCCATTCCCGGCAACGGCTCGGTCATCCACACGCTCGGCAATCTCGGCTACACACCCGTCAGCCTCACCGCGCGCAACACCTATTACGGCTACTATCTCACCGACACGTTCGACATCACCGACAAACTCGCAGCCACCGCGGGTGCGCGCTACAATGTTGCCAAGATCAACATGCGCGACCAACTCGGCACCAGCCCGGATCTCAACACCGACTCCACCTTCTCCAGGCTCAATCCGGTCGTCGGTCTCACCTACAAGATCGCTTCCGGCCTTACCGTTTATGGCGGTTATTCGGAATCCAATCGCGCGCCGACGCCGCTCGAACTCGGCTGCTCGAACCCGGACAAGCCATGCCTGCTGGAGAACTTCCTGGTGTCGGATCCCCCGCTCAGGCAGGTGGTCGGCCACACCTATGAGGCGGGCCTGCGCGGCAATTTCCCGTTCGCCGAAGGCATCCTGGACTGGAAAGCAGGCCTGTTCCGCACCGATAGCAACGACGACATCATTACGCTGGCGAGCAGCATCCAGGGCCGCGGCTATTACCAGAACGTGCCGCAGACGCGCCGACAGGGTGTCGAATTGTCTGCAGAGTACAAGGCGCCGCGCTGGATCGCCTATGCCGGCTACAGTTTGATCGATGCCACCTATCGCTTCGACGGGACACTGGCCTCGCCGAACAATCCGTCATCGGATGAAGACGGCAACATCTTCGTCACCTCGGGCAACCGCATTCCCGGCATTCCGCAGCATCAATTCAAGTTCGGTGCGGAATATCTGATCACGCCGCAATGGAAGTTCGGCGCCGATCTCGCCGTGGTCGGCGAGCGCTACTATGTCGGCGACGACAGCAACCTGAACCAGAAACTACCAAGCTACGCAGTGGTCAATCTGCACACATCCTACGAGGTGACGAAGAACGTCACGCTGTTCGGCGTCATCAACAATCTGTTCGACCACCGCTATGCGCTGTTCGGCACTTATTTCGAGGCCCAGGGCACATCGAAAGCTGGATTGCCGATCACACTGACCGATCAGCGCACCCAGGTGCCCGGCCAGACTTTCGCGATCTATGGCGGCATCCGGGTGAAGCTCTAGGCGATCGCCATCGCTTCGTTGCCCGACGACACGGAAACCTGCTCGGTGACGACGCGCAGTACAACGATGGCGGCTACCAGCAGCATCGCAGCGAGGCCGGTCGGCGCAGCACCGAGCCATTGATACGCGACGATCGCGGCAAATGCAGCGCCGAGCATCGGCACCTCATGCCGGTGAAAGCCCTCGGCCAGACCGACGCGGACCACGAAGCCGATGGCGACGGCGAGCACCATCACGTCATAGAGAAACAGATAAGGCGTCGCCAGCAGCGCGCCGATGGCGAGCCCGGCTGCCTTCCATTCGTAACGGACGTGGCTGCGCCACAACCAGGCGAGTGAGACGGCAACGATCGCGATGACAATCCAATGCAGCGTCCATGCCAGCGTCTCGCCGCCGTCGAAATAACGCACCAGCGCGAAGACACTCTGCATCTTGCCGAACGGTGCGCGGCCTTCCACCAGAAACGCCTGTGAGAACATCGGCATCCAGTTGAAGAAGGCCTGCCAGCTCGCAATACCGAAGGCGAGGCATGACGCGGCCGCGAGCACGACCGTGGTGACGGCCGCGCTGAGAAATGCACGCCATTGCGCGGCCGCGATCAGCACCAGCGGAAACAGCGCTCCGTATTGCGGCTTGTAACTGAGCAGCCCGAGGCAGATCCCGGCCAGGATGGGTCGTGTGGGCAGCAGCACCAGCGTGCCACCGATCAGCCCAGCGGTGAGAAAGCCGTTCTGCCCGACCAGCACATTGGTGAACACGACGGGAAACGCTAGCGCGAGCAGCAGCCCGAACGGCCGGCCAACGATGGCGCGCATGGCGACGAGATAAGGCACCGCGCTGACCATCGCCCATCCCGCAAAAGCTACAGGATAAGGCAGCTTGGCCAGCAGCGCCGCGATGAACAGGAAGGGCGGCGGATAGTGCCAGGCGAAATTGCCGGGATAGTCTTGGCCAAGCACAGCCACCTGGACAGCCTTCTGGATGTTCCAGTCATACGCCCATGCCGGATGGCCATCGAGCACCAGGCGGCCCGCGGACCAGACATTGATGAAGTCGGTCGGCGATCCCAGGCCTTGCCCCTCATAGATCCAGCCATGGCCGTAGTAGAGCGGGAAGAATGCGAGTTGCAGGATGGCAAGCACTGCGCAGACGACGATCGCCGCCGGCGGAATGGGCCGCAACTCGCTGGCAGCCGTCACCGGCATCTGGGCAGGCGCAGGCATTCCATCTCCTCGGCGCGACAGGCAATTGAGACTGCCATCATGCCGATTGCCGAACGCTTAACGCGCCGCGTCGATCGCGCCGCTCTCCGACTGTCCGATGATCGTTGTCGCGACAAAAAACGCGGCCCGAAGGCCGCGTTGCTGTCTTTCAATCGTGGTGGCTTATGCTTGGGGCTGCGGCTCCAGGCCACCGTCCGGCCGCGGGCGCGGCTTGCCCGCGGGCGGCACGGCCGAGGTGCGCGGGCCCGTCGGCTCCAGCACCGATTCGCGGTTCGGCTTCTTGCCGTTCAAGAGATCGCCGATCTCGTCGCCCGACAGGGTTTCGAATTCGAGCAGGCCCTTGGCCAGGGTCTCGAGATCGTCGCGCTTCTCGGTCAGAATCTTCGTCGCTTCCTTGTAACCGTCCTCGACCAGACGCCGCACTTCCTGATCGATCTTCTGCGCAGTGGCTTCGGACACCGCCTGGGTGCGGTTCATCTGCATGCCGAGGAACACCTCGTCATTGTTGTCGCCATAGGACACCGTGCCGAGTTCTTCCGACAAGCCCCAACGGGTCACCATCATCCGCGCCAGACGCGTCGCCTGGTCGATATCCGACGAAGCACCTGAGGTGACCTTGTTGCGGCCGAAGATCAGCTCTTCGGCAACGCGGCCGCCCATCATGATGGCCAGGCGCGAGGTCATCTGCTCGAGCGACATCGACAGCTTGTCGCGCTCCGGCAGCTGCATCACCATGCCCAGCGCACGACCGCGCGGGATGATGGTCGCCTTGTGGATCGGGTCGGTGGCGATGACGTTGAGGCCGACGATGGCGTGACCACCCTCGTGATAGGCCGTCAGCATCTTCTCTTCCTCGGTCATCACCAGCGACTTGCGCTCGGCGCCCATCATGACCTTGTCCTTGGCCTCTTCGAATTCGCTCTGGGTCACCATCCGCTTATTGCGGCGCGCGGCGGTCAGAGCGGCTTCGTTGACAAGGTTCATCAGGTCAGCGCCGGAGAAGCCCGGGGTGCCGCGGGCGATGGTCTTGAGGTTGATATCCGGCGCCAGCGGAACCTTGCGGACGTGAACCTTGAGGATCTGTTCTCGGCCGACGACGTCCGGGTTCGGCACCACGACCTGACGGTCGAAGCGGCCGGGACGCAGCAAAGCGGGATCCAACACGTCGGGACGGTTGGTCGCGGCGATCAGGATCACGCCCTCATTGGCTTCGAAGCCGTCCATCTCGACCAGCAACTGGTTGAGGGTCTGCTCGCGCTCGTCATTGCCGCCGCCGAGGCCGGCGCCGCGATGGCGACCGACGGCATCGATTTCGTCGATGAAGATGATGCAGGGCGCGTTCTTCTTGGCCTGCTCGAACATGTCACGCACGCGGGACGCACCGACGCCGACGAACATTTCGACGAAGTCCGAACCCGAGATGGTGAAGAATGGCACATTGGCTTCGCCCGCGACCGCACGAGCGATCAGCGTCTTACCGGTGCCGGGAGGGCCGACCAGCAAAACGCCGCGCGGAATGCGGCCGCCAAGGCGCTGGAACTTGCCGGGGTCGCGCAGGAATTCGACAATCTCCTGCAGGTCCTGCTTGGCTTCATCGACGCCCGCGACATCCTCGAACGTGACGCGGCCATGGGCTTCCGTGAGCATCTTCGCCCGCGACTTGCCAAAGCCCATCGCTTTGCCGGCGCCACCCTGCATTTGCCGTGACAGAAACACCCACACGCCGATCAGCGCGATGAAGGGCAGCCAGGACACCAGCAGCGAGACGAACCACGGCACGTTGTCGCCGGGCGCCTTGGCGGTGATGGTGACCTTGGCGTCATACAGGCGCTTGACGAGCGTCGGATCGCTCGGCGCATAAGTATGGAACGTTGAGCCGTTGGTGAAGGTGCCGTTGATCTCAGGTCCCTGGATCACGACGTCGCGGACGCGGTTCTGATCGACCTCGCTCAGCAACTGCGAGAACGAGATGTCTTGCGACGCGGCGCGTTGACCCGGATTCTGGAACAACGTGAACAGCGCCAGCAGCAGCAGCACGATAATGACCCAGAGGGCGAAATTGCGCAGATTCGCGTTCATCGATCTTCCTTCGTCACCGCTGGAAACCGCGGCTCTTTTCCCTTGCTCGCCACAAGACGATCACCCAGGGCCGGTTCATGCAATTTAAGTGCGACCGAGGCCGCTGCCAAGGGAACTGCGGCGGACTATTTAACGCATCTAGACCCAATTCCAGTTGAAATGATGGCGCGGCACGCCCGTTCTCGGCGGGTGGTTAAGGCGTTGGGCGCGCCGTCGATCGCCGGAGCGGCGCCGGTGCCACCGTCAAGCGCGTGCGGTTGAGCGAAATCACGGCGCCGGCCAGCGTCTTTTTCAGAAGGATACCGCTGCGATCCGACGATGTTGCCTGTTCGTTGGCCTGCTCCAGGGCCGATGCCAGGCTCTCCACCTTGCCCAGTTCGGCAGGCCCCTCATGGCCGACGGAATCGATCATCCGCAGCAGCAGCCGGACGCGGATCTCGGCCGCAAGGCCGAAAAAGGCAATCGCGTCGACGGCCCCCGGCGCGCTGCCGGGACGATGCAGGGCGAGGAAACGCTCGGCGCCATCGGCCATCAATCCGAGCGCAGCATCGGCCCGCGCCATCCGCGCCGCCAAACGCACGAGATTGCTCGCGTCCATGCCTTCGGCGGCGAGATCCGGCATCAAGGCACGCAATCGCGGCCGCGTGAATTGCAGGTCCATATTGGTGGGATCGACGGCGAAATCGAGCTTCGCCTTGCCGAGCGTCGCGATCAGGCGGGATTTCGGCATCTGCAGCAGCGGACGGACGATCTGGATACCCTCCCGCTCCGTTTCCACGGCCATCGCGGCAAGGCCCGCCAGGCCGCTGCCCCGTGCCATCCGCATCAGAATGGTTTCGGCCTGATCGTCCTGCGTATGGGCTGTCATGACGTGAAAGGCACCGAACTTGCGGGCGGCACCGGCAAGCAGCCGATAGCGCGCCGCGCGAGCTGCCGCGGGCAGACCGGTTTTTGGCTTGTCGCCGGTCCATCGGATCGTCCGGTGCGGCAGATCGAGCGAGGCCGCGAGGCGCTTCACGGCGCGGGCCTCGCGGGCCGATTCGGGCCGCAATCCGTGATCGACCGTCATCACCGTCAAAGCAGGGCCGCGCTTCAACTGGCGTCGCCAACGCGCGGCTAGCCACATCAGCGCGACCGAATCCGGGCCGCCCGAGACGGCGAGGACCAAAGCCGGCGCCGATGCCCAACGGGCAAACAGCTGCTTAGCCTGCGGTACGGAAATCGGAAGATGATCGTTATCGATCATGAGTTCAGCCGCGTTACGGCCCGGATGCCCGGGCCGCTCAGCCTAGCACTTATTACGCTTCTGCTCACGATCCACGCCCTGCTTCACGCCGGTCGAGGCGCGCGGATATTTGCGGGCGACTTCGCCGAAGGCGGCGCAGGCGGCCTCCTTCTCCTTCAGCGCGGCAAGCGACTGACCGAGACGCAACAGCGCGTCCGCCGCTTTGGCGGATGTGTCGTATTTGCTGGTAACGCCCAAGAAGGACTGCGCCGCATCGCGATACTTCTGACGCTGGAAATAGCTCTCGCCGAGCCAGTATTGCGCGTCCGCGATCATCGGATCGGTCGGGTATTTCTGGCTGAAGTTGCGCATGGTCTCTTCGGCCAGCGCATAATCGCGCCGTTGCATGTAGCCGAGGCCGAGATCGAACTCGTCCTTGGGCGTCGCGCCCGGCGGCAATGTGGTCAGAGCCGGAGCGGCACCCTGCCCTGCACCGCCCTGGCCGGCATTGCCCAG
>JAPLPC010000152.1 GCA_026400425.1 Hyphomicrobiales bacterium
GGCAGACGACATCCGGCTGGCATTCCTGCAGCCAGGTCAGCAGATGATCGAGCCGCTGGCGGACCGAATTGACGTTCCAGGTTGCAATTCTCATCTCATCGGATTCCGGTCTCAAGAATGGCAAAATTGCGTCAGGGTGCGATACCATCCCCAACAGGGTCGTGATACGCTTTAAGCCTAAAGCGCATGGATGCCGATACGAACGCAGACTACCACGGGCTCTCTCCGGATCCGACCAGTGACAGTTTCAGGTGACAAAGGCCACATGAAGAAACGCTCAACGATTGCCGTTGTCGTCCTCGCGGGGCTGGTGGTCGTCGGCTATGCCACGCGATCCCACTGGATGGGTGGCGAAAAAGCCGCCGGCCCGGCGCGTGCCCGCGTTGTCGCCGTCGAATTGGCCAAGGCCCAGCGCAAGCCGGTGCCGGTGGATGTGGACGCCATCGGGATGGTGACGCCGATGTCGTCGGTGGCGCTTAAATCCCGGCTTGAGACCACCATCATGTCCGTGCATTTTGAGGACGGCGCCAAGGTCAAGGAAGGCGATCTGCTCTTCACCCTCGACTCGCGCCAGATCGACGCGCAGATCGAACAGGCCGAGGGCACATTGGCTCGCGATCAGGCCCAGCTCGCCGGCGCGGAGCGCGACGTCCGCCGCTTTGCCGACCTGATCGGCAAGGGCGCCACCACCCAGGTCAGTCTCGACAATGCCAGGACCCAGACGGATATCCTGGCCGGCACCATCAAGGCCGACCAGGCCATGCTCGACAATCTCAAGGTCCAGAAGAGCTTCACGATGATCCGGGCGCCGTTCTCGGGCCGGATCAGCGCCGCCAACGTCAAGGTCGGCAACTTCGTACGCCCCGCAGATACGGCGTCGCTGGCCGTGATCAACCAGATGGCGCCGGTCTATGTCACCTTCACGGTGCCGCAGCGCGTGCTCGCCGATCTGCGCGATGCCATGACGGCGGATACCACCAAGGTCATTGCCACGATCCCGAACAGCGAACGTTCCGAGACCGGCAAGGTCGCCATGGTGGAGAACACGGTGGATTCGACCACCGGCATGGTCACCGTTCGCGGCATCATGAACAATGCCAGCGAGGTGCTGTGGCCGGGCATCCTGGTCCAGACCAAGCTGATCGTGCGGGTCGAGGAGGGGGTCGTGGTGCCCACCGTCGCCGTCCAGCGCAGCCAGACCGGCAATTTCGTCTTCGTCGTGAAAGACGGCAAAGCCCAGGTTCAGCCGGTCGAGGTGGATCGGACCTTCCAGGGCCAGTCGGTGATCACCACCGGCCTGTCGGGCAACGAGGATGTGGTGGTGGACGGCCAATTGCTGCTGACGCAGGGAACGCAGGTCGAGGCCCGCACCCGCAAGGCCGGGGCATAACGCCATGACGCTGTCGGAGCTCTGTATCCGCCGGCCGGTGATGACGACGCTCATCACCGCCACCATCATCGCGTTCGGCATTTTCGGCTTCCGCCTGCTGCCGGTCTCGGCGCTGCCGAAGGTCGACTTCCCGACCATCGCCGTGACCGCGACGCTGCCCGGCGCCAGCGCCGACACCATGGCCGCATCGGTCGCCGGCGTCATCGAACGTCAGCTCTCGACCATTGCCGGCATCTCATCGATGTCGTCGTCGTCCTCGCAGGGCACGACCCAGATCATCATTCAGTTCGATCTCAACCGCAGCATCGACGCTGCCGCGCTCGACGTGCAGACCGCGCTCACCATCGCGCAGCGGCGGCTGCCGATCGAAATGACGATCCCGCCAAGCTTCCGCAAAGTAAACCCGGGCGACTTCCCGGTCCTGTTCGTGGCGCTGGGATCATCGACGCTGCCGCTCTCGACGGTGAACGAATTCGGCGACATCACCATCGGTCAGGCGCTGTCGCAGATTCCCGGCGTCGCCCAGGTCTTGATCTACGGCGCGCAGAAATTCGCGATCCGCGTTCAGGCCGATCCGGAAGCCGCGGCGGCTCGCGGTCTGTCGCTGGAAGACATCCGAACCGCGGTGTCGCGCGCCAATTCCTCGACACCCGTCGGCACGCTGAACGGGCCGAAGCAGGATATCTCGTTGCAGGCCTCCGGGCAGATGAGCAAGGCTGCGGATTACGGCCAGATCGTCGTTGCCTGGCGCAACGGATCGCCGGTCAAGCTCGAGGAAGTCGCCAAGATCTATGACGCCGTCGAGAACGACAAGGTGGCGACCTGGTTGAACGGTAAACGTGCGATCGTGCTGGCGATCCAGAAGCAGCCCGACGCCAACACCGTCGCGGTGGTCGATGCGGTGCGCGCACGCCTGCCGGCGTTGCGCGCCCAGATCCCGGCTTCGGTCGACGTGAATGTGATGATGGATCGCTCGGTCTCGGTTCGCGAGGCCGTTGCCGACGTCGAAGAAACGCTGCTGATCGCCGTCGTGCTGGTCATCATCGTCATCTTCCTGTTCCTGCGCTCGGCGTCCGCAACCTTCATTCCGGCATTGGCGGTGCCGATCTCGATCCTCGGCACCTGCGCCGTCATGTACGTACTCGACTACTCGATCAACAACATGACGCTGCTTGCGTTGACGCTGTCGGTCGGCTTCGTGGTGGACGATGCCATCGTCATGCTGGAGAACATCGTTCGCCATATCGAGCGCGGCATGCAGCCTTTCGAGGCTGCGTTGAAGGGCGCGCGCGAGATCGGTTTCACGATCATCTCCATCACTTTCTCCCTGATCGCGGTGTTCATTCCGGTGCTGCTGATGGGAGGCATCGTCGGCCGGGTGTTCCGCGAATTCGCGGTCACCATTTCGGTCGCCATCATCGTCTCCGGTTTCGTGTCGCTGACGCTGACGCCGATGCTGTGTGCGCGCGTGTTGCGGGCGCATGACCCCAACCACAAAGAGAACGTCGTCCTTCGCCTGTTCGAACGCATGTTCGCAGCCTGGCTGCGCGGCTACGAATGGTCGCTCGATCGCGTGCTCGCCTACAAATCGGTGATGCTGGTCGTGACCATCGCGACGCTCGGCGGCACCATCTGGCTGTATATGGCCGTGCCGAAGGGCTTCTTCCCGCAGGAAGACACGGGCTTCCTCACAGGCATTACCGAAGCGGCAACCGATACCTCGTTCGAGGCGATGAAAGAGCGTCAGCAAGTCCTGGCTGAATTGCTGAGATCAGACCCGGCTGTCGATTACATCAATTCTACCGTCGGTTCCGGCGGCCCCAATGCGACGGCGAATTACGGGCGCTTGTTCGTTGCGCTGAAGCCGAAGAAAGAGCGCGAGGCCGCGCCGGTCGTGATGGCCCGCTTGCGCCAGAAGGCGACCGCCGTACCGGGCCTTCAGGCGTTCTTCCAAAGCATCCAGAACCTCAATATCGGCGGGCGCCCGTCGAAGAGCCAATATCAATACGTCCTGCAGGGCAGCGATACCGAACAGCTGTATCGGCTGGCACCGGAAATGCGAGAAGCGATCGCGAAGGTGCCGGGCCTGCTCGACGTCACTACGGATCTCTACATCAAGAATCCGCAGATGACGGTCGATATCGATCGCGAGAAGGCGGCGGTCTACGGCATCACCGTCGATCAGGTGCGCAACCAGCTCTACAATGCGTTCGGCGCACGCCAGATCGGCACCATCTACATGCCGACCAACGACTATCAGATCATCCTCGAAGCGCAGCCGCAGTTCCGCGTCGATCCGAGCGACCTGTCGAAGCTCTATATGAAGACCTCCGGCAACCAGACCATTCCGCTCAGCGCGGTGGCCAAGCTGGTGCCGACGGTGGGTCCATTGCAGATCAACCATCAGGGCCAGCAGCCGGCGGTGACGATCTCGTTCAATCTGCAACCCGGTTATTCGCTCGGCTATGCCGTCGATCAGATCACCAGGATCGAGAGCGACACCAAGTTACCGGTGACGATCGCGACCGGTTTCTCGGGCACGGCTCAGGTTTTCCAGGATAGTCTGCGCGGACAGGGCGTGCTCATCCTTGCCGCCGTGTTTGCGGCCTTCGTGATCCTCGGCATCCTCTATGAGAGCTTTATCCACCCGATCACCATCATCTCGGGCCTGCCGTCGGCCGGCATCGGTGCCATCCTGACGCTGATGCTGTTCAAGATGGAAATGTCGGTCATCGCCATGATCGGCATCGTGATGCTGGTCGGCATCGTCAAGAAGAACGCCATCATGATGGTGGACTTCGCGCTGGAGCGGCGACGCGTCGGTCTGTCGGCCGAGCATGCCATCCGCGAAGCCGCGCTGTTGCGGTTTCGCCCGATCATGATGACCACCTTTGCGGCCATCTTCGGCACGCTGCCGATCGCCATCGGTGCCGGCGCCGGTGCCGAGTTGCGGCAGCCGCTCGGCGTCGCCGTGGTCGGCGGCCTTTGTTTGTCGCAGTTGCTGACCCTGTACATCACGCCGGTGATCTACATCTATCTCGATCGCATCGATCGCAAGCTGAAGCGCAAGTTGCAGCCGCAGATCGAGGACGACGAGATCGATGGTCGGCCGCGTGTCGTCGCCGCGGAGTAACTGCATTTTGCATCCATCGAAACGGAAGCACCATGTCGATCAAGGTCTTTTCTGCATATGCGATCTTTGCTGCGCTTCTGGTCGCGCCAGCCTGCGCCGATGAGCGGATCGAGATCTTCGACGCGCACATGCACTACAATTGGGAGCCGAAGCCGTATTACCAGCCGGACGAAGTGCTGGAGGTGTTCAAGCGCAATCGCGTCACCGGCATCCTCGCCACCAGCCGTCCCAATACCGGCACCCATGTGCTGATGGACAAGCAGGCGAGTGCGAAGGCGGGCGGCCTGCAAGTGGTGCCCTTCATCCGGCCTTATCGTGTCCGGGCCGATATCGGATCGTGGTTCAACGATCCCGTGATCTTCGAACTCGTGCAGGACGAATACAAGCGCGGCTACTATCGCGGCGTCGGCGAATTTCACCTCTCGGGCCAGGCGGCTGATACCGAGATGGTCAAGAAGACCGTCGATTTCGCCGTCGAGAAGAACCTCTATCTGCATGCTCATGCGGATGCGGAAGCCGTCGAGATCCTGATGCGCCACAATCCGCGGGCGCAGATCATCTGGGCTCATACCGGCTTCGGCCTTGCACCGGATCGCGTGGCAGCGATGCTGGCAAAATATCCGAAGCTGTGGGGCGAGCTGTCCTACCGTAGCGGCATCGTCGACGGATCAGGCAAGCTGACGCCGGAATGGCGGCGGTTGTTCGTGACCTATCCCGATCGCTTTCTGGTCGGCTCCGACACCTGGGTCCCGGAACGCTGGGCGAGCTATGACGCCATCATGGCCGACTATCGCGCCTGGCTGGCACAATTGCCGCCGGCCATCGCGACCAAGATCGCCCATGGCAATGCACGGGCGCTGTTCGCGGAGAAGTAAGCCGATCGCGATCAGCCTTGTACGGAGAATCCGCCATCGACCGGGATGGCCGCGCCGGTGACGAAATCCGAGGCACGCGAGGCGAGGAATACGGCGATGCCTGCAAAGTCGCCCGGTGCGCCCCAGCGTCCCGACGGCGAGCGAGCCAGCACGCGGTCATGCAGGCCGTCGACCTCGCGCCGGGCATTCTGCGTCAGTTCGGTGTCGATCCAGCCCGGCAGCACCGCGTTGCACTGGATATTGTTGGGCGCCCAGGCAATGGCGCAGGAGCGGGTGAACTGCACGATGCCGCCTTTGCTGGCGCCATAGGCGGGTGAGAAGCTGGCGCCGAAGATCGACATCATCGAGCCGATATTGATGACCTTGCCGCCGCCGGCTTGCTTCATCGCCGGATAGACCGCCTTTGAAATCACGAATGCGCTGGTGAGATTGGTCCGGATGACGCTGTCCCATTCCTCCAGCGCAAGCTTGTCCGGGGCCTTTCGCACATTCATGCCGGCATTGTTGATCAGGATGTCGATCCGCCCGAGCGCTGTCAGCGTATCGGCCACCATGGCCTTGACGGCGTCGGCGTCATTGACATCGACGGTCAGCGCGATCGCCTTCACGCCGCCGGTGGACAGCTCGGCGACCGCCGCTTGCGACTTCGCCAGATTACGCCCGGCAATCACGATCGATGCGCCGGCCGCCGCAAGCCCGCGCGCCATGCCGAGGCCGATCCCGCCATTGCCGCCGGTGACGAGAGCCACACGACCGGTGAGATCGAACAGTCCCTTGCTCATCGTATTTTCCTTTGCCCGACTTAGCCTTGAATGGAGAACCCGCCATCAACGGTCAGTGCCGCGCCATTGACGAAGTCCGACGCGGGACTGGCGAGAAACACGGCGGCGCCGACGAGATCGTCCGGCCGTCCCCAGCGCGCCGCAGGTACGCGCGACAGGATGCGATCGTGCAATTCAGGCACGCGCTCGCGGGCGCGGCTCGTCATGTCGGTGTCGATCCAGCCGGGCAGGATGGCATTGCTCTGAATGTTGTCCGCAGCCCAGGCCGTCGCGAGCGAGCGTGTGAACTGCAGGATGCCGCCTTTGCTGGCGGCGTAATTCGCGGCACCTCCGGCACCGAGCTGTGCCAGTACCGAGGCGATATTGATGATCTTGCCGCGACCGCTGGCCTTCATCTCCGGATAGACCGCCTGGGCGCAGATGAACGGCGCGGTCATGTTGACGTCGATCACTGTCTGCCAGTCGGCAAGCGACATCTCCGCGAGCGGGGCGGCGATGCTGATGCCGGCATTGTTGATCAGGATGTCGATCCGTCCGAACCGCTCGCTTGTCGCGGCCACCATCTCTGCGACGGAGGCGGGATCGGTGACGTCGGTGACGCAAGCGAGCACGCTGTGGCCGTCGTCCTCGAACGTCCGTTTTGCCTGGGCGGAGTTGTCGGGATTACGGTCGGCAATGGTGATGGCGGCGCCGGCTTGCGCAAGGCCGCGCGCCATCGCGAGGCCGATGCCCGTATTGCCACCCGTGACGATGGCAACATGGCCCGAAAGATCGAAAAGATTGGTCAAGCGATCCACCCGTTCGTTGCCGGCGCGTTCTGCGGCGCGCCTGACGAGATCATGGCAAGAGTGGCAGCCAGATGGAAGCGCGCAATGGTCTTACGGGCGCGACAGCGCGAAGCCCGTCAATCCAACGCCGATCGCTGCAAGCGCAGCGCCGTAATACGCCCAAGGCATCTGGTTGATCATGAAACTGGTCCGCGGCCACGGCACCAAGCCGGTGCCCTGGCCGATCCACAGCAGGCCGACCAGGATCGAGAGGATGCCGAGAGTGAGAAGGGGAGCGCGCATAGAAAGGTTACGCGCGAGCCTCGCGGGAGTTTCGCCAGAAAACCCGAAAGGCTCACACGTCCAGCAGATCGTCGCTGGCGAATTCGGCCTTGTCTGAAATGAAAGCGAAGCGGGCTTCGGCTTTGGTGCCCATCAGGCGCTCCACCGAATCCGCCGTGCCTTCGCGATCGTCCGGCAGCAACTGCACGCGCAGCATGGTCCGGCGCGCCGGGTCCATGGTCGTTTCCTTGAGCTGCGCCGGCATCATCTCGCCCAAGCCTTTGAACCGGCCGATATCGACCTTGGCATTGGCGTTGAATTCGCTCTTCAGCAGCGCGTCGCGATGGGCTTCGTCCCGGGCATAGACGGTCTTGCTGCCATGGGTGAGGCGGTACAGCGGCGGCACCGCCAGATACAGATGGCCCTCGTCGATCAGCTTCGGCATCTGTCGGTAGAAGAACGTGATCAGCAGCGAGGCGATATGGGCGCCGTCGACGTCGGCGTCGGTCATGATGATGATCCGCGAGTAGCGCAGATCCTCTTCGCGGTAATGCGCGCCGGTGCCGCAGCCGATCGCCTGCATCAGGTCGGAGAGCTGCTGATTGGCGGTCAGCTTGTCCTTGGTGGCGGAGGCGACGTTGAGGATCTTGCCGCGCAGCGGCAGGATCGCCTGGGTCTTGCGGTCACGCGCCTGCTTGGCGCTGCCGCCGGCCGAGTCGCCCTCGACGATGAACAGCTCGGAGCCTTCGGTCGCGGTATTGGTGCAGTCGGCGAGCTTGCCGGGGAGGCGGAGCTTCTTGACGGCGGTCTTGCGCGACGTCTCCTTCTCGGCGCGGCGACGCAGCCGCTCATCGGCGCGCTCGAGCACGAATTCCAGCAGCTTGTTGGCCTGCACGGGATTGCCGGACAGCCAGTGATCGAACGGGTCCTTGATGGCCTGTTCGACGATCTTCTGCGCTTCTGCGGTGGCGAGACGGTCCTTGGTCTGGCCCTGGAACTCGGGCTCGCGCACGAACACCGACAGCATCACGGCGGCGCCGACCATGACGTCTTCGGAGGTGATCGAGCCGGAGCGTTTGCCCTGGCCCACGCGTTCGGCGTGATCCTTGAGGCCGCGCAGCATGGCGGAGCGCATGCCGGCCTCATGGGTGCCGCCGTCCGGCGTCGGCACCGTGTTGGTGTAGGACGCCATGAAGCCGTCGGCGTCGGCGGTCCACGCCACCGCCCATTCGCAGGCGCCGTGCGAGCCGTTGCGGCCGGATCTGCCGGAGAAGATTTCCGGATGCACCAGCGTATCGGCATGGATCGCCGCCGCCAGATAGTCCTTGAGGCCGCCGGGGAAATGGAACGTCGCTTCGGCCGGGGTATCCTCCAGGCCTTTCAGCAGTTCCGGATCGCAGCGCCAGCGGATCTCGACGCCGCCGAACAGATAGGCCTTCGAGCGCGCCATCTTGAACAGCCGCTGCGGCTTGAACTGGGCCTTGGCGCCGAAGATGTCGGTGTCGGGCTTGAAGCGCACGCGGGTGCCGCGGCGGTTATGCACCTTGCCGAGTTCCTGCAGCTTGCCCTGCGGGATGCCACGGGCGAACGTCATCTTGTAGAGTTGCTGGTTGCGCGCGACCTCGACCTCGCACAGCGAGGAGAGGGCGTTCACCACCGAGACGCCGACGCCATGCAGGCCGCCCGAGGTCTCATAGACCTTGGAGTCGAACTTGCCGCCGGCATGCAGCGTGCACATGATGACTTCGAGGGCGGACTTCTTGGGGTGTTTGGGATGCGGATCGACCGGGATACCGCGGCCGTTGTCCGACACCGTCAGAAAGCCGTCGGCGCCGAGTTCCACCTCGATGAAGGTCGCATGGCCGGCCAGCGCCTCGTCCATCGAGTTGTCGATCACTTCGGCGAACAGGTGATGCAGCGCCTTCTCGTCGGTGCCGCCGATGTACATGCCGGGGCGGCGGCGAACCGGCTCAAGCCCCTCCAGCACCTCGATGTGCTTGGCGGTGTAGCCGCTTTCACCGGCGCTGGCGTGCGGCCGCGCGGGCTTCTCGGCCGCCGGCTTTTCCGCCGCTGGTTTGTCGCTTGCGGGCTTGCTGACGGAGCGCGGCGATCTGTCCACGCCGGCGAACAGATCGCCGACGGCTGCGGTCTTCTTCGGGCTTTTCGAGGTTTTA
>JAPLPC010000560.1 GCA_026400425.1 Hyphomicrobiales bacterium
TGGAAAGCCGCCACGGCTTTCGCTTTGACCGCGCCGCTGGTGTTCATCGATCTGACTTTTCTCAGCGCCAATCTGCTCAAGCTGCTGGAAGGCGGCTGGGTGCCGTTGCTGTTCGGTCTGTTGATGGCCGGCATGATCTGGACCTGGCGTCGTGGCGCTGCGATCCTGGTCCTGAAGACTCGCCGGATCGAAGTGCCGCTGCGCGATCTCATCAAGAGCCTCGAGAAGCGGCCGCCGCATATCGTCAAGGGCACCGCGGTGTTCCTGACCAGCGATCCGGAATTCGTGCCCACGGCGTTGTTGCATAATCTCAAGCACAACAAGGTCCTTCACGAGCACAATGTCGTTCTCACCATCGAAAGCGCGCAAACGCCGAAGGTCGATGTCGCCGATCGTGTTCGGATGGAAAACATCAGCGACAAGTTCTCGATGGTGAGACTGCGGTTCGGTTTCATGGAGCAGCCGAATGTGCCGAAGGCACTTGTGATTGCGCGCAAGCTCGGCTGGCAGTTCGACATCATGGCGACGTCTTTCTTCGTGTCACGGCGCTCGTTGAAACCGTCGGCGCAATCCGGCATGCCGCTGTGGCAGGACCATATCTTCATCGCACTGTCGAAGTCGGCCAATGATGCCACCGACTATTTCCAGATCCCGACCGGACGGGTGGTGGAGGTAGGTACTCAGGTGACGATCTAGTTCTTCCATAGGCCATTCCTGGTTCCAGGATTTGCGCTAGAATGAATGCCGAGAGCAGTGGCCGCGGACGGCCTCTGTCCCGCCCTTCGGAACTTCGAGCAAGCACCCGAGACCCCATTTCATGACAAGCCAAAACGTATCCTCCGCCGCGAGCCCGCCGGTGGACGCGGCCCATGGACAGCCGACCGCGCGCCTGGGCACGCTGATCCTCGGCTGTATCGGCGTCGTCTACGGCGATATCGGCACCAGCCCGCTCTATGCGTTCCGTGAGGCTATCGTCGCTGCCGGCGGCCACACGGCCCCGGGCGTTAACAATGAGGCGATCCTCGGCGTTCTCTCGCTGATCGTGTGGGCGCTGATCATCGTCGTCACCCTCAAATATGTCGTGGTCCTGCTGCGCGCGGACAACAATGGCGAGGGCGGGCCGCTCGCCTTGATGGCGCTGGCGCAGCGCGCCGTCGGCTCGGGCGGCACCGTGATCGTGATGCTCGGGATCATCAGCGCCGCATTGTTCTACGGCGATGCGGTCATCACGCCGGCGCTGTCGGTGCTATCCGCGATCGAAGGCGTGAAGCTCGTCACCACCGCCTTCGACCCCTATGTGGTGCCGATCACCATTCTCATCCTGGTCGCATGTGCTGTGGTTCGCGGTGATCGCCATCGCCGCCGTTCCGCAGATCGTGAAACATCCCGAAGTGCTCGCCGCATTGAATCCCGTGCATGCGATCTATTTCATGTTCCATCACGGCATCGTCGCCTTCGTGACGCTCGGCGCCGTGTTTCTCGCCGTGACGGGCGCGGAGGCGCTGTATGCGGATCTGGGTCATTTCGGCAAGAAGCCGATCCGGCTGGCCTGGTTGTTCCTGGTGCTGCCGTCGCTGGCACTGAATTATTTCGGGCAGGCGGCGTTGGTCATGCACGAGCCGACGGCGCTGGAAAATCCGTTCTATCTGCTGTTCCCTGAATGGGCGCTGATCCCGATGGTGATCCTGGCGGCGAGTGCGACCGTGATCGCAAGCCAGGCCGTGATTACCGGCGCCTATTCGCTGACCCAGCAGGCGATCCAGCTCGGCCTGCTGCCACGCTTCGAAATCCGCCACACCTCGGAATCGCATTCCGGCCAGATCTACATTCCGCGCGTCAACATGCTGCTGTTGATCGCGGTAATCGTTCTGGTGGTGATGTTCAAGTCGTCGAGTTCCTTAGCCTCTGCCTATGGCATCTCCGTTACCGGCACCATGGTGGTCACCGCCATGATGGCTTTCGTGGTGATCTGGCGCGGCTGGAAATGGTCGCCGATCCTGGCGGGTGCCCTGATCGTGCCTTTCCTGCTGATCGATCTCACTTTCCTCACGGCGAATCTTTTGAAAGTGTTCGACGGAGGCTGGGTGCCGCTGGCGGCCGGCGGCGTCATCGTGCTTTTGATGTATACGTGGCGGCGCGGCAGCCGGCTGCTGTTCGAGAAGTCTCGCAAGCTGGAATTGCCGCTCGCCGAACTCGTCGCCATGCTGGAAAAACGGCCGCCACAGCGCGTGGCGGGAACAGCGGTGTTTCTCACCAGCGACCCCGCCAGCGCGCCGACGGCGCTGATGCATAGTCTGAAACACTACAAAGTGCTGCACGAGAAGAACGTCATTCTCACCATTGAGACGGCGCCCACGCCCAAGGTCGCTATTTCTGAGCGTGTGCGGATGGAGGAGATCAGCGCGACCTTTGCGAAAGTGACGCTGCGCTTCGGCTTCATGGAGTCGCCCAACGTGCCGAAGGCGCTGGCGATCGCACGGAAGACCGGCTGGCAGTTCGACATCATGTCGACCTCGTTCTTCCTGTCGCGCAGGGCGCTGAAGCCGGCCGCGCATTCCGGCATGCCACGCTGGCAGGACCATCTGTTCATCGGCCTCAGCCGCACCGCGAACGATGCGACCGACTACTTTCAGATCCCGACGGGCAGGGTGGTCGAGGTGGGCACGCAGGTCACGATTTAACAGCCTCTCGGCGCTTGATTTTCGCGGCGCGAAGCGCGAGTTTGGCGCCCGAAAACAGGGGCCGATCCGGCCCCTTCTGATTGGCTCCGACCGGAGCGCAGGAGGTTTGTGGTGGCAGGCGAAGTTCAAGATTTGACACCCGAGGAAGTCGCGCAAGGCATCAAGGACGGCAAGTATCTGCTCGTCGATGTGCGGGAGCCCAACGAGGTCGAAGTCGAGGCCTATCCAGATTCCGTCGTGGTACCGCTCTCGACGTTCGATCCCGCGGAGATTCCCGATGCCGCCGGCAAGCAAGTCGTGTTTGCCTGCCGCTCCGGCAAGCGCTCGGTGACGGCATCGCTCGCGGCGCAGGCCGCCGGCCTCGCCTATGACAAGCATCTCGCCGGCGGCATGCTCGGCTGGAAGGCTGCAGGCCTGCCGACGAAAGCCTGATCGCTCGATGAACAAGATCTTCTCCGAGCTGCCCGTCACCGTCTTCGAGGCGATGTCGCAGCTTGCGCGCGACAACGACGCGATCAATCTAGGCCAGGGTTTTCCCGATCATCCGGGGCCAGACGATATTCGTCAGGTCGCGGCGGAGGCGACCGTGCACGGCTACAATCAGTATCCGTCGATGATGGGCATCCCGGAACTGCGTCAGGCAATCGCCACGCATTACCAGCACTGGCACAAGCTCACGCTCGATCCCATGACCGAGGTGATGGTGACATCCGGCGGCACCGAAGCGCTGACGTCGTCGATCCTGGCCGTGGTGCAGCCCGGCGACGAAGTGGTGGTGTTTCAG
>JAPLPC010000261.1 GCA_026400425.1 Hyphomicrobiales bacterium
CGCCGTTGCCGGCGCGTTCGGTTCCCAGCGTCTCGGCCGTGAAAGCATCTTCCGGGATGATGCAATGAAGGCCCACGACGGCCTCCAGCGTATGATCGAGATCGAAGCCGAAATCTTCCGCGCGCGGCTGCACCGCCGGTGGCACTTTCCATTCGGTCAATGACGGCATCCAACTCTCCTCGTCCGTATCGCCCGCCCACTATGCATATAGGAACCGATCGACGGCGCAAAAGTCGGGCGCGGCCGTTTGCTCTAGCGGCCGATCAGCCAATCGAACAGCACGGCATTGATCTCGCGCGGGTAACAGTGGCTGAGATCGTCCAGCTCGCAATAGGTAACATGCGCGCCAGCCAGGCCAAGCGCATCTCGCGCATCGCGTGCCGTCTGCACCGGAAACATCCAGTCGAGCCGCCCGTGGGTGATATGCACTGGCAGCCCGCGCAGGCGATCAGCATCGGCGACCTGCGCCATCAGAGGGTGGAAAGTCGCCGACACCGGCGCGAGATGGGTAAACGGCGAATCCGCGTGCAGACCGCTGACATGGCAAAACGTGCCGCCATCGCTCATGCCGGTGAGCAGCCGGCGCGCGGGATCGATGGCATAGCGCGCCGCGATGCGATCGACGATCTGCATGAGGTTCGGCGTATCGGGATCGTCGCCCATCAGCGCCCATGTATGGCCGATCGCCGTCGGCGCGATCAGGATCGCACCGCGGGCGCGGGCATCGGCGAGCCAGCTCCATAGAAATGCCCGGCCATTGCCGGAGCCGCCATGCAGCGCGACCACCAGCGGCCAGGCACGATCGGGCGTGTAATATTCCGGCACATAGAGCGTATAGCCGCCCCGCGCGCCCGGCTCGCCTGCGTGCATCACACCGGTGTCCTGTGCCGCCGGCCGCGCCAACCGCGCGGTAAGTGCGGGATCATCCCGCAACGCCGCCGGCAGAAAGAAACTGCTGACCGGCGGCAATCGCGCCACCGTCGCATACAGCGCCTCCTGCGCGCGCGGCGAATGGCGGAGTGCGCGGAACACCGTGGTGATGTCGCCGCCCGGCTGCTGCGCCGCGCGCAGGCCGGCGATACCCGCCAAGACGGACTCGGTAGCCGCATCGAGCCGATGACGCAGATCCGCGAATTCCGCAGGCCACTCGCCGAGTTCTGCGCGTGCGGCCTGCAGCGGCTGTTCTGGCTGCCCGACGGCATCCATCACCGCGTCGAACGCCGGCGGATGTAGATTGCGTGCGACAAACTGGAGCGCCTCGAGCCCCTGCAGCAATGGCGGCAGCAGCGCCACGATGTTGTCGATCACCCTATCGCTCATCGAATCCTTATCGACCGCACCCGGCCATGCACCGCCTACGGATCGAGCTCGGTGTCCCAATACAGATAATCCAACCAGCTTTCGTGCAGATAGTTCGGCGGGAACAACCGGCCGTTACGGTGCAACTGATGCACGGTGGGCGCAAAGGCAGTCTGGCGCGGGAACATGCCGGACTGATGCGTCGTCAGGTTGCCCTTTCGCAGATTGCAGGGCGAACAGGCCGCGACGACATTCTCCCAGGTGGTCTGGCCGCCCTTGGAGCGCGGGATGATGTGATCGAAAGTGAGATCCTCCCGCGAGTTGCAATACTGGCAGGAAAACCGATCGCGCAGGAACACGTTGAAGCGCGTGAAGGCGGGGTGCGTGGTCGGTCGCACGAACGACTTCAGCGCAACCACACTGGGTAGCTGAAAATCGGCCGACGGACTGTGCACCGCGTGATCGTAGAGCGCTACGATATTCACACGGTCGAGAAACACCGCCTTGATCGCGTCCTGCCACGACCAAAGCGAGAGAGGATAGTAGCTCAGCGGCCGGAAGTCCGCGTTGAGAACCAGAACCGGCCAGCCGCCTTGCGGGACATGTGCGTTCAACTAACGCTCCTGACTCCACAATTCGACTGCACGAAGCAGCCTGTGTTTCACATACTACAGGCAGCGTGACAGGGTTGTGAAGGGCATAGCTCTGGTCTATCCCCTTCGCAAAAGCATGCCGCAGTCACGGCCGTTTCCGCTACATCGAGTGGTCTTTCGCAAGGGCTGCCGCTAGCCGCGGGACGCCCTCGTGCCGAGGCATGCCAGGTCCGGATACTGCCGATGTTCACTTCGTCACGATATCTTGAGGCTCCGCAGTGGCTGCGCGTGTTCGTCCGCGCGCATGAGACCAGCCTGGCGCTGCTGGCGGCGATGATCGGCGTGATCGGGGGGCTGGTCGTGGCCGCCATGAGCGGCATGGTGAGCGTGCTGCATGCCGCATTCTTCAATCTGGATTGGGGCCAGCGGCTGTCGAGCCAATACTGGATCGACCCGGTGCGGGCGCTGCTGGTTCCCACGCTGGGCGGGCTCGTCCTCGGCATCGCGTTTCTGCTGCTGGCGCGCTGGCGGCCGGCGCGCGAGGTCGACCCGATCGAGGCCAATGCGCTGTATGGCGGCCGGATGTCGTTCCGCGGCAGCATCATCGTCTCGCTGCAGACGATCTGGTCGAGCGGCGTCGGTGCGTCCGTGGGGCTGGAGGCCGGTTACACCCAGTTGGCCAGCGGCCTCGGCGCCTCCATCGGCCGCGCATTTCATCTGCGCCGGGCCGATCAGCGCGTGCTGGTGGGGTGTGGCGCAGCGGCGGCGATCGCGGGGGCTTTCGGCGCGCCGCTTGCGGGCGCCTTCTATGCCTTCGAGTTGGTGATCGGCGGCTACACCTCGGCCAGCCTGATGCCGGTCGGCGTCGCGGCCGTGACCGGCTATTTCGTCGCCCACGCCTTCTCGCCGCTCACCCTCGGCGTGGTCGCCGGCCGATTCGGCGACGTGCAGGGCCATGACCTCGCGGTGGCCGCCCTGCTCGGCGTGTTCGCGGCGACCTACGGCATCGGCATCATGCGCGTGGTCACCGGCTGCGAATGGCTGCTCGCCAAAATCAAGCTGTGGCCGCCGCTGCGCCCGGCGCTCGGCGGGCTCGGCGTCGGCGCCCTCGCGCTGCTGACGCCGCAGGTGATGTCGTCCGGCCATGGCGCGCTGCATTTCGGCGGCATGACGGCGTATCCCGTCGCCCTCGTCGCTTTCGTGATGGTGCTGAAGACCATCGCCTCGATCATTTCGCTGGGCACCGGCTTTCGCGGCGGCCTGTTTTTCGCATCGCTGTTCATCGGCGCGCTGGGCGGCCACCTGTTTGCCACCGGCATCAATACGCTGTGGCCCGCGCTCAATATCGATCCGAATATCTATACGATCATCGGCATGAGTGCGCTGTCGGCCTCGGTGATCGGCGGCCCGCTGACCATGAGCTTCATCGCGCTGGAATCCACCGGCAATCTCTGGCTCACCACGGCCGTGCTAGTGGCTGTCATCATCTCCACCCAGATCACCCGCGAACTGTTCGGCTATTCGTTTGCGACCTGGCGCCTGCATCTGCGCGGCGAGACCATCCGCAGCGCCGCCGATATCGGCTGGATCCGCGACCTCACGGTGCAGCGCCTGATGCGGCCGGATATTTCCATGGTGGAATCGACCATGCCGCTCAGTGAATTTCGCGCCAAGTTCCCGCTCGGATCGAAGAACCAGGTCGTCGTCGTGGATTCCGAGGGCAGCTATCTCGGCTTGGCCAGCGTGCCCGAGGCGCATTCACCCGACGTCACCGCGTTCCGGCTCGACAGCCTGCTGCACTGCCGCAACGTCGTCCTGCATCCGGAGATGAACATCCGCGACGCGATGGTGGTGTTCGAAGGCAACGAAGCGGAATCGCTGGCCGTGGTGGACGCCGAGAGCCACCGCGTGGTCGGCACCCTGTCCGAAGCCCACGCCACGCGCCGCTACGCCGAGGAATCCGAACAACGCCGCCGCGAGGCGCTCGGCGAGATGTGAGCGGCTTAACGCTCGGACAGCGACAGCATGTGGCCTTCGCTCGGCGCTATCCGCCCTGCCAGGGTGTCGCGATAGACCCGTTTGACGGCATCCAGGCCACGTCCATCGATGATGGTGAGGCATTGCTCCAGCATCGGCACAAAGCCGGCCCACGCTGCGCCGAAACGCTGGTCGATGCCACCCCGTCCCCATTCCTTGGCGCGTTTACGGATCTGATCCGGCGCGAAGAACCATGTCGGCTTGGCGCCGGGCAGATCGTCGATCTCTGCCGTGTCCTGATGGGTCATGCCGACGCGGCCACTATAGACGAGACGATCGCCGAGATGCCGATGCAGCCGGCCGCGCAGATCGGTATTGCCCGCCATATCGACAAAGGCGGTCGCCTGATCCGACGGCAGGTTGCCGATCCGATAGTAAGGGACGATCTCGTGATAGCAGCCGAGCGACGCCACGAAATCAGCATTCGCCGGCGAGGTCAGACCGATCACGCGGATTGGCCGGCGCTGGTGATGCAGCAGATGCGCCAGACCGAATGCCGTCTTGCTGGAGGCGCTCGACAGAATGACTTGCGTGGCGCCGAAGAACGCCGCCTCATTGAGATAATCATCGACCAGGAATGACAGCATGAAGAGTGGCCGCAGCAGTGCCTGATAGTCGCCATGACGTCCTACAAAGGACGGGTCGGAGCCGACGCGTGCATAGGCATTGTAGACCGGCGCGACGCCTTGCCTGTGAGCGGCCCCGTCGCGCAGCCCGCGCTTGCTGACATCGGCTGCCGCGATCACCAGATGCGTCGCCATCGGAAAATAGCCGAACAAACGCTCGCCTTCCGCGATCTGCTGATGGTTTGAAGCGATGACGTCGCCAAAACCCCACACCGGAATATTGCCGAAGTCATCAGGCGCGGGAAACAGCTGCCAGTATTTCATGATATCGCCAAGCATCGCGTAAGTGATGTTGTTGGCGGTGAAAGCGAAGCGATCGACCTTCACCAGCAGGCCGTCTTCGGGCAACGCCTCATGTGACGGCAATGGTGCTTCCATGACCGACGTCTTGGAGAGATCGGCTTTACCGACGTTGAATTGTGAGGTGGCTCTCATTGCTGTCTCCTCTTTGCGAGAAGTCTCACCGTCAGCGATGTCGGTTTTGCGACGCGCGCGACGTTTAAAACGGCGTTCGCTTCAAACCTCGTTTCATGCGCCCG
>JAPLPC010000476.1:0-3113 GCA_026400425.1 Hyphomicrobiales bacterium
CGGGCTGCGCATCGAGGGCAAGGTGGGCTCCAGCAAGATTCCGCCCAGCCAAATCTCGTTCGGCATTTACGAGGGAAGCCAGTTCGACGGCGGCGAACGGACGCCGTTGCTGCCGAGCGTGGCCGCTGGCGATGTCGTCATGCTGCCCGAAGGCACCTACTACATCATCTCGAATTACGGCGACGCCAATTCGGTGGTGCGTTCGGACATCCGCGTTCAGGCGAGCAAGCTCACGGATGTCACCGTCACCCATCGCGCCGCCGTCATCACCATGAAGCTGGTAGGCGACAAAGGCGGCGAGGCGCTCGCCAATACCGCGTGGTCGGTGATCACACCCGCCGGCGACGTCATCAAGGAATCCATCGGCGCATTCCCGAAGGTGACGTTGGCCGAAGGCGAGTACCGCGCCATTGCCAAGAACGAAGGCAAGGTGTTCGAGAAGTCGTTCAACGTCGTCAATGGCGTCGATGGCGAGATCGAAGTCGTCGCGCGCTAGCGCAGTTAAGCGCGGCGCATTCGTATCGAATACGATCGAACTGTCTTATCCCTGTCATGGTCCTGAATCGGGAACTAACCATCGCGATAGATTGCGCTGGTCGATGACGGTGTAGCTTCATCCGTCCGCAAAACTTTTACATCGTATTAAGCAGCAAGGCGCGAATAGCGGACACCGATACAGGTTTTCGCAAGGGTGCGTCGTGATCTCGGCCAACAAGCTCTCCGCCAATGCGGACGTCAGGGTGTTCGACGATATTCCTGCGCTTCGGCGCAAGTGGCAGGCGGCTGTGCGGCCGGGGCAGGTTCTCCCCGGCTATGAAGAGGTGATGCTCGGAAGTCTCGGCCGAATGGGCGATCACATCGTGCTGCTGCAATCCCGTGACGACAGTTACATGGTGTCACGCAGCGGTCGCTACGCGCAGCAATGGCTCGGTGACAGCCGATGGGATATTCCGCTCGCGGAGGTGCCGCCGGATTGCGCGCGGACGCTGACGGAAGCCGCCAATTGCGCGTTGCAGATGGGACGTCCACATCTGGCCATGGCGCATTGCGTGCGCGATGNNACCAGATCCTGGCGCTACCGACGGCGTCGCGATGGGGCGTCGAGCTGGTCGGCGTCTATGTCAACGAGCACGGCCCGCGCTACAATCTGGTCGATGCGATTTTCTCCTCCACCGACGAGGGCATCGTGTCGCTTGCAGCGATCCGCGATGCGACGAACTCCGCATTCGATTTCCAGATCGTGCATCACAACGAGGGGGCGGCCCGACTGCTGAAAGTCGCCGTGCCCGCTCTGCAGTGGCGCCGGCTGAGCGAAGGCGGCCACGCGTTGTGCCTGCCGGACGTGACGCGGTGGTTGCTGTCGATGATCGCGGAGAAGGTGGTCGGATCGGAATCCGGTGGTCGGCTCGAGATCGACAGTGACGATCGCAATCTGCGCCTGACGGCTACGACACTCGGCGATCTCGTCTCGCTGACCGTCTCCGACATTACCGAGATCAAACGCCGCGATGCCTCGTTCCGCCTGCTGTTCGATGGCAATCCAATGCCGATGTGGGTGTTCCAGCCCGAGACGATGCGTTTCCTGAACATCAACGATGCCGCCGTCGCGCATTACGGTTACGCGCGCGAGCAGTTCCTGCGCATGGAGCTGAAGGAGATCTGGCCGCGCGACGAATGGGAGGCACATACGCGGTCTTTGGCGCAGCATGGCGACAGCTATCAGTCCGAGCGAAACTGGCGCCATATCAAGGCCGATGGCACCGAGATCCAGGTGCTCACCTTCGGTCGCCGCGTGGTGTTCGATGGCTGCGATGGTTTCCTCGTGGCCATCGTCGATATCACCGAACGGCGCAAGGCCGAGGCCCGAGTCGCGCATATGGCGCACCACGATGCGCTGACCGATCTGCCGAACCGCACCTTCTATCAGGAGCGTCTCGCTCAGGCGCTGCATGCCAGCGAGGTCGAGCGCCATGTCGCGGTGTTGTGCGTCGATCTCGACCTGTTCAAGAACGTGAATGACAGTTTCGGGCATCCGACAGGAGATCGGCTGCTCAAGCAGGTGGCGGAACGCATGCGCGGCGAGGTTCGCGGCAACAATCTCGTCGCACGCCTCGGCGGCGACGAATTCGCCATCGTGCTGACCTCCGACGTGACCATGAACGAGGTCAACGAATTCGCTGCACGACTGATCGAAGTCGTCAGCGCGCCCTACGACATGGGCGACGATCTCAAAATCGTCATCGGCGCAAGCGTCGGTGTCGCGCTGTCGCCGGGCGATGGAACGACCGGCGAGGAACTGCTGCGCAATGCCGACATGGCGCTGTACCGTGCCAAGGCGGAAGGTGGCAATGTTCACCACTTCTTCGAGCGGGAAATGGATCGCCAGGCACAGAAGCGCCGCGACCTGGAGCTCGATCTGCGCAGCGCCTACGCCAATGGTGAATTCGAACTGCACTATCAGCCGCTGGTGGATATCGTCGCCGACTGCATCGTCGGTTTCGAAGCGCTGTTGCGGTGGAAGCATCCCGACAAGGGCACCATCTCGCCGGCCGATTTCATCCCGGTCGCCGAAGATATCGGCCTGATCGTGGCGCTCGGGGAGTGGGTGCTGCGCAGTGCCTGCGCCGAAGCGTCGAAGTGGCCCGACCATGTAAAGGTTGCGGTCAATCTCTCGCCGGTGCAATTCCGCAGCCGCAATCTGGTCCAGGTCGTCGTTGCGGCACTGGCCTATTCAGGCCTGTCGCCGCATCGGCTCGAACTGGAAATCACCGAAAGTGTGTTCCTCGCCGAGACCGAAAACAACATTGCAACGCTGCATCAGCTGCGTGCGCTCGGCGTTCGCATTTCGATGGATGATTTCGGCACCGGCTATTCATCGTTGAGCTATCTGCGCAGCTTCCCGTTCGACAAGATCAAGATCGACCGGTCCTTCGTCAAGGATCTGGTGGAGCGGCCGGATTGCATGGCCATCGTGCGCGCCATTTCCGGGCTGGGTCGCAGCCTCAACATCACCACGACCGCCGAAGGCGTCGAGACGATGGATCAGCTCGAACGTTTGCGCGCCGAAGGATGCAATGAAGTGCAGGGCTATCTGTTCAGTGCCGCCAGGCCGG
>JAPLPC010000476.1:3122-4533 GCA_026400425.1 Hyphomicrobiales bacterium
CAGGCCGGCGGCTGAGCTCGGCGGCTTGCTGCGGAAATTCGCCCGCCGTGCGACGGAAGCGGCGTGACCTGTAGGGTGGGCAAAGGAGCGCAGGGACGTGCCCACCACTGCACACTCCGGCCTCCGCGGTGGGCACGCTGCGCTTTGCCCACCCTACATGAAGTGAAGCTCAGAAGCGTGTCACCAGATCCTTCAAGTCCGGCCGCGGCCGATCCTGGATCTCTCTGTCGGACTTGCCACCGATATGAATGAAGCCGGCCAGCTTTTCGTTGGCATCGAGACCGAGGCCGCTCAATACGTCTCGGTCATACGCGACCCATCCTGACAGCCAATTGGCGCCGTAGCCGAGCGCCGTGGCGGCTGCGACGATGTTCATGCAGCTGGCGCCGGCCGATAGTTCCTGCTCCCATGCCGGCACTTTTGGATGCTGTTTCAGCGAGGACACCACCGCGATGACCAGCGGAGCCTCCGTGAGGCGCTGCTTCTCCGCCTCGACGGTCTCGTGCGGTGCATCGGGATGCTTGCGGGCAAACACGGTGGCGATCACGTTGCCGGCGCGCTTGCGGGCATCGCCCTCGAATAGGATGAAGCGCCATGGCGCCAGCTTGCCGTGATCCGGCACCCGCGCGCCGATGGTGAGGATGGTCTCGAGATCGGCAAGCGAGGGGCCTTTGCCCGTCATCTCGCGCGGCTTTACGGAGCGACGGGTTTTAAGAAATTCGATGGTGTCGGTCACGGGCAGGGTCTCACAAATGAGGGCATGCATGATGTGATGGACGGGTTACCACGCGCGAAGGCCCGCCACGAGGCGGGCCTGGTCCATTTAGACGGATTGTGATCGCCGGACGGATGCGTCGTCAGTCGACCGTCTTGTGTTCCGGCATCTTGGCAGCGCGCGCGAGCAAATCGTTGCCGAGATCCTCCAGTACCGCGCGCGATGCCAGATACAGGCTATGGCCGCGCTCGGTCTCGAAGGCGAGTGCGACCACGTCCGGACGGTTGGGATCCGCGATCAGTTGGTAGGATCGCAGCGGATAGGCCTCGATTTCGATGTCTTCGTCGTCGCTCATGGCTCAGATTTCCCGCGCGCGCTTGACGTCCGGTGGCGTCGCTTCCTCGACCAGGGCAGCGATCGCTTCGGCGGTGGACATCACCGTCTGGCCGTCGCTGCCGAGGCGGCGCACCGAGACCGAATGGCTCTCGGCTTCTTTCTTGCCGACGACGAGCAATGCGGGGATCTTGGCCAGCGAGTGTTCGCGGACCTTGTAGTTGATCTTCTCGTTGCGCAGATCGATCTCGACGCGGAGCCCGGCTTTGCGCGCCGCCGCTGCGACCACCTTCGCATACTCGTCGCCTTCCGAGGTGATGGTCGTGACCACCACCTGGGTCGGCGCGAGCCAGAGCGGGAAGT
>JAPLPC010000299.1:0-2864 GCA_026400425.1 Hyphomicrobiales bacterium
AATGCCCGCGTCAGGGCATTGACCGCAAGGCTTTGGGCGCAGGCTTGGGCAGCTACTCGCTGACGCCGATGACTTTGGCCAGCCGTTCGGGATCGTCGCGCAGCACCGCCGACGCGCCGTCATAGCCGATGCGGCCCTTGTCCAGCACGACGCTGCGGTCGGAGAACTCGAAGGCGACGCGGCTGTTCTGCTCGACCAGGATGATCGAAAGGCCGCTTTCGCTGCGCAACTTGATCAGCACCGCGGTCAGCGCCTCGACGATCACCGGGGCCAGTCCCTCGGTCGGCTCGTCCATCAGCAGCACGCTGGGATTGGTAAGCAGAGCGCGCGCGATCGATAGCATCTGTTGCTCGCCGCCGGAGAGCTGGTTGCCGCGGTTGTCGAGGCGCTCCTTGAGGTTCGGGAACAATTCGAACATCTTCTCCTTGTCCCATCGGCCGGCACGGGCGCCGACCTCGAGATTTTCCAGCAATCCGAGCACCGCAGCAGAGGTGCAGGAGACGATGCGAAACCGGACGTCGGGATGTCGCGCCCGGAACGGCGTGGTCAATGATGCCACCATGCCCAAAACGGTCGGGATCGCAGCAATGCGGATCTCGCCGGACAGGCTGTCCTTGAGGCCGTTGATTTCCTGTTTCATCGCCCGGGTATCGCCGACGATGCGGCGGGCCCAGTCGAGCGCGCGCTCGCCTTCGGGCGTGAAGCCCTGAAAGCGCGAGCCGCGCTGCACCAGCATCACACCGAGCATGTCCTCGAGCTGCTTGAGGCTGGTGGACATGGTCGGCTGCGTGACGCCACAGGCTTCAGCCGCGCGTCCGAAATGGCGCTCTTTGGCCAGCGACAGCAACAATTCGAGCTTATCGATCAACGGCGTCTCGCTCCGGCCATATCACCGGCCATGTTGATTGGGAGGTCCGGCACGCCATGACGGCGTGGCTTGCTTGATGCCCGTCCTCGCGCACCAACATAGGGCGCCGTGCGCGCCAGCCGCAACCCGCGCCAGGCGGTGAGGTGACCCATGCCCAGATACAGCATTGCGGCCCGACCGGAAGGCCGAGCCGCAACGATCATGGCCGATTGAGATATTGGGATGCGGGCGCCATCGGATGATCCGACAGCGGCGCCGGAATTCAGCCGAGTGGGCTGATCTGCTCTTCGGTCACCACACGCTCGACATTGTCAGCCTTGCTGCGAATGCGATAACGGGCGCGGCCATCGGCTTCGATCGGCAGACGACCGGTGATGGTGTAGATCGCGCGTTCCCTGGCGCCGGTGCGGCCTTGCGGGCCCTGCAGCTGATGGTGGACGTCGTCGTTGATTGCGTAGTTATGCGCCATAATTCATACTCTCCACGATGTGCGCTTTTTAGCCACAACTCGCCCAAAAATCAAGAATTCATGAGCAATTTCTGCCAGATAGCGGGGCAGCACTGCCATGCGCATGGTAAACGCGCGCAGCCTTAAGGTGCGGGATGCGATCAAAACGAGCGCCGGTGCCAGTCGCGCGAGCACCAATTCTATTGCGATTAGAGGGGGTTGGCCGAATCGGAAAGCCGCCGCCACATTCGAACAAACGTTTAACAACCGGTTAACGCCAGCCTCACAAAAGCCCGTCCGCCGCCATCAAACGCTTCCGCCGATCAGGAGTTGCCGAGAGCCGGAAACCGAAAAGCCACCGACGGGGCATCGTCGGTGGCTTCGGAGGTCTCATAAAGTTTGCGTGTCTTCGAAAAGACTGGGCCGAGACATAATCGCGGCTGCGCCAAAAAAGATTACATGAGCGAGATCATTGAGCGCAATACCTGATTTACTCAGGCAATGCGATTTGGTGTCGCGCGTCAGGACGGCACCGTGACGTGTTGCGGCGCAAGACCGGCAAGCCGTCGCTCTTGCATCATCCGGAACGCCGTTTCGAGATCTCGGGCGCTGCGGGCCGTTGCAAACAGCGGCGTTGACCGCCGGTTGATCTCCAGTTTTTCACGGAGCGCCGACAGTTGCGACGGGTTGCGCGCCAGTGCCATGGCGCACTGCTCAAACTCCGCGCGATCACCACAGATCAGTTCGGGGAGACCGAGCGCATGGAGAAGGCTCGCAGCCACGCGGCCCGCGAATGTCGTGCCTTCACAGGTCAGCAATGGAAGCCCCGCCCATAGCGCGTCACTGGCGGTCGTATGCGCATTATAGGGCAGCGTATCCAGGAACAGATCGGCGCAGCGATGCCGTGCCAGATGCTCGGCGGGTGGCAGCCGTTTGGCCAAAACGAGCCGCGCGGGATCAACGACGCGTGCCTCCGCCGCGCGGCGCAGATTGCGGACGGCGGCTTCGCTGTCGTCGTAGGCATTGTTGAAGCAACAGAACACGACGCCGTCGTGCGGCAGGCCGCAATCATCGCGCGTCGTTCAGCGCGTGCCGATGGCGCGGCGATCGTCATTGGGCTGATAACAATGCGGCAGCCACACGACCTTCTCGCTGTAGAAGCGTCGATGTTCGGCCGGCAGCACGTGCTGATCGGCAATGATATAGTCCATGAACGACGCACCCAGCGTGCCGGGAAAGCCGAGATAATTGACCTGCAAGGGTGCCGCACGGCGCGCGAACACGCCATTGCGCTGGCCACCGAAGTAGCCGTTGAGATTGACGAGAATATCGATGTTCTCGGCGCGAATGGCGGCGGTCGCCTGGATGTCGTCCATGCCGGATATATCGACGATACGGTCCACGGCCTGCGCAATGCGCTGCCGGGTGAGGCTGCCGTCGTCAAAACCACTATCGAAGGCGACGATGTCGAAGGCGGCTTTATCGTGATGCTCGAGGACGCCGACCAGGAGCAGTGACGTCGCCTGCTCGCGAAATTCGCCGGACAGA
>JAPLPC010000299.1:2870-7226 GCA_026400425.1 Hyphomicrobiales bacterium
TGCCGCGATGGTGCCGTGCGGCCGAATTGCGCGGCATTCGTAAGCTCGGCGCATCGCTGCAGGCTGGCCTGCGATGTTGCGATCCCCTGCCAGCCGAACGGCTCGGCCGCGAGTTTGCCGGCGGCAAGATCGGCTTCGATTTCGCCGATGAGCGCATCGATGCCAGACCAATCGCAGGTCAGCATCTTCTGATGCAGCAGATTGCCTTTGAGCAGGGGCAATTCCGGATTGAGCGCGCGTGCGCGCAGATAGGCTGCCACAGCCTCGGCCGGCTGGCGCAGCTTGGCATAGATGAAGCCGCGACCGTACCAGGCTTCGGCCATGTCCGGCTGCAGAGCGAGCGCGGCATCGCAGGCGGCCAGTGCCTCGTCGTAGCGCGTCAACTCGGCCAGCGATTTGCTCCGGTTGAAATGCGCGCCGGCATAGCGGGGGTTGAGTAGCAGCGCGCGATCGAAATCTGCGAGGGCGGCATCGTAGTCGCGGATGGCGTTGAACACCGTGCCACGATTGTTGAGCGTCTCGGCGTTGTCTGGATTGAGCGACAGTGCTTCGGCAAAGCGCTGCAGCGCTTCGTCGGGCCGGTTCAGGGATTTCAGCACCAAACCGTAATTGTAGAGCGACACGTCCGAGCGCGGTTGCAACCGCAGCGCAGCCTTCAGAAACGGCTCGGCCTCGGCGTGCCGTTGGAGCGTCACGAGCACGATCGCGAGCACGTTCAACGCGCCAACATGGTCGGGCGCCTTGCGCAGCACGCGACGAAGGTCGCGTTCGGCCTCGCCGAGCCGCCCCTGCTGGACGGCGGCGAACGCGCTTTGGAACAGATCGGTCGGCGGCTTCATGATCAACGCAACTTCGGACGGATCCGGCGGAAACACAAAGCCGGATATAACTGTCGCCCACGATGGCGTCGAGGAGATCTATCGGCGCGGCGTGATCGTGCGCACAACGTATGTCGGATCGGTGTACGGCTCCCGATCCGATCACGGCAACCGCGACAACAAAACCGCGCCCACACAATCGCAGACAACAAAAGTCCCCGGCGGTTTCCCGCCGGGGACTTCTGTTTCAGATATCGATCGCCGTGAGGCGGTCGCTATTAGAACGAGCGCAGGATCTGCACAGCGCCGTTGTAAGCGTTCTGGTTGGTCACATTGTAGACCGAACCGGCCGGGCGACCGGTCACGTTACCGGTGAAAGTGCCACCGAGGTTCTGTTCCAGACGGCTGTAGGTGAACTGAGCCGACAGGGTCAGGTTACGAACCGGGGTCCAGGCGGTACGGGTACCGATCTGAGCCAGGCCGAGGTCGAAATTACCGGTCGAGCCGGCGAGCACACCATTGTTCGAGCCTACCACGCCGATTGGCTTCACAGGAGCGAAGGCGGCGGCGAGGATGGCGTTGCCATCGCCACCATACGAGATGTGGCTGTAGTTACCGAACACCGAAGTACGCCAGGCCGGGTTCCAGTAGTGCTCGTAGAACGCACTGACCTGCCAGGCTTCGCTCTGAACGATCTGACCGCCATTGGTGTAGACGCCGTCAAGGACGTAGCCGAAGCCGATGCTGTCAGCGTTCGCCTTGGCATAACGACCGCCACCATTGGTGTCGGTGGTGCCGCCGAAGACGTACTTGGCAGCGCCCTTGGCGTAGGTGGCTTCGAGCTTCAAGGTGTCGCCTGCGCCGGTGGGCAGGTTCTTGAACTCGACGGCACCCGTCACAGCGAAGCCGTAAGAGTCATCGGCGTGACCGAGAGCAGTATTACCCGCAACGCCACCAGCACCAGCGTAGAACGTCGGGGTGATGGTGTGCATCGCGCCGGCGAAGTGCAGGGTGCCCCAAGCCTGATCGAGGCGGAGGTTGCCGACGATGTCAGGAATGTGGTTGCCACCGTAGGAGTTGCCGGTGAAGGTGTTCGAAGCGACACCGTAGGCATTAGCGGTGTTGGCGCCGAACGGACCGACGAGGGACACGGAGTTATTGTAGAGACCAGCGTTGCGGTAAGGCGACGCATTTTCGATCGAGATGGTGCCCGACAGGCCGTTACCGAACGAAGCGGTGTAGGCGAGCTGCGGGATACCGGTCGCGTTGTTCGAACCGGCGTTGAAGCCCGACGAAATGTACGGCTTGGCGAGCGCCCACTGTGGGTCGAACTGCGAGACGGCCTTACCGAAGGTGAAGCCGGCGAACTGGATGAACGCGTAGTCGACTTCGGTGTAACCACCGGCGATCGATTCACGATCCTGCAGGAAGTCGAACTGGATGTTCGCGTAGGTGCGGACCACGCCGTATTCGGTGGCGGTACGGGTATCCGTGGTCAGGTTGATACGCTCACGGGTCGAGTAGTAGTTCTGCGTGAAAACGCCAGCACCACCAGCGCCACCCTGCCAGAACGGAACGTCGTAGGTGCCGCCATTGAAGGCAACGTCCAAACGGATCGCGCCGCCGATTTTGACGCAGGTGTCGGTGCCCGGGATGTAGTAGAAGCCTGCGCCGTAGAGCGAGCAGACCTTCACGTATTCAACGGCCTTGGCTTTGACCGGAAGGTCAGCTGCCTGGGCGCCGCCGATGGCGATCAAACCCGCTGCCGAGCCGAGAATCAGGCTCTTAAGATTCGTCATGTTAAAACCTCCAAGTTGCTAATTGGGAAGGTTCCGGCTCCGTCGAACTCGCCCGAAGGCTTAGCCCGATGGATGGTTCCCCCACTCCCCAAACCAACCGCCGGAGTGCTTCGCGCTTTCGGAAACCCGCATCACGCGAGACACTCTAGCGAACCACTTCAACGGGACGATCACGGGTTTGCCCCATCGCCGCCACAGAGAATGCCTGCGCAATTCTTAGAAGCAAAATACTTTATGTACTCAGGTAACTTTTCCGCGATGCAGTGTGGTTTCCGCGCCACACGGCTCAAAGTGGAAATCCGGTGCACAATTATTTGATCTCGTTATGTATTTTACAAGATTACGGGGTATGGAAATGCTGACATACCGCAATCGTCCCGTTCCATGGCGCTCTCTTCGCAAATGACCGTTCCCGCAAATATCGACGAAGACGGCAAGAATCGGGAGATTGTTCGGCAATTTCTCTGGGACATCGCAGCGATCAACGTCCATCTGGATGAGATTCGGCATTTCTGGGCCAGGGAACTGGGCATCAGCGGTCCGCAATGGATGATCCTGATGGCCGTGAGTGATCTCGATGCCGGCAATGGCGTGTCGGTCAAAGACGTGTCGGCCATGCTGCATGTGGACCCGTCCTTCGTCACCACCCAGTCCAAGATGCTGGAGAAGAACGGCTTCGTGCGCCGGGTGCCGTCGCGGCAGGATGCGCGCGTGGTGCTGATGTCGCTGTCGGACAAAGCCAGCAAGAAAATCGCCACGCTGGGATCGCGGCGCGATTCGCTCAGCGACTTCGTGCTGTCGGATTTCGATAAAAAGTCGCTGCATAATCTCACGACCCAGCTCGGCAAGATGAAGAACCGCCTGCAAAAGGCGGCCGTCATTTTGTCGGTCGAAAGCTAGCGCGCGCGGGCCAATCGATCGGCAATCCAGTCGAAAATGAACTCGTTGGCAATCGTCGGATTGTCGCGTTGAGCATGCGCCGCCGCCGTTTCGACAGCGGAAAACACCTTCAATTCGACATCCCGCCCGCCAGCCGCCAAAGCTTTGCAGCACCGGGTGACATGATCGGCATCGAGCCAGTCGCGCTCGCCCAGCGCCACCAGCATCGGGCACTTCGCCTGGGTTGCCGAGCTACTGCGGCACAGGTTGACGACATCGTCGCCCAATTCGTTCGGGACCGGCTCCGCACCATACATCCGGGAGGCCAGAAACGCGCGTTCATGCAGATCCCAAATGCCGGCATCACAGACGGCGGCGGCGAAGCGTGGATCGAAGCTGGCACCGCGTGTCGCGATGGCAGCACCGAGACCGTCGCCGAGAATGACGATCTTGCCCGCATTGACGTCGCGCCGCGCCTGCAGGAGATCGACCCAGCCGCTGATCGCCGTCTCGATGTCGTAGCGGCCGAAGCCGTCGTCGAGCCCTCGCCGATGGCCTTGCCCGGGCAGGTCGATCAGCAACAGCGCCAGGCCGCGCTCATGCGCGTAGCGCGGCATCCGGCACAGGTATTCGTCCTTGTGCTGCTCCGGCCCGCCGACACACACCACCACCGGCACCTTGCGGCCCGCGCGCCCGCCGGGCGGCAGGAAATAGCCCTGCAATGGCTTCGTGTCGCCCCAGGGCAGTTCGACGATCTCGCCGGCCGGGGTCGCGTTGTTCAGATAGAGGCGTGAACAGGCCATCATCTGGGCGATGGCCGCGGCCTGTCTGGGATCGTCGCTGCCCATGAAGGTCTGGGC
>JAPLPC010000299.1:7244-17181 GCA_026400425.1 Hyphomicrobiales bacterium
CTGGGCCGTGCGATAATAATTTGCGGCCCGCAGCCAATTGCTCAATGCGGTCGGGATGTGGCCTCTGGCACTGGCGATATCGCCACGCGACTTGTTGAGATCGGCCGCCTTCTTCCACTGGGTGTACCAGCTTTCCTCGCAAGCGGGATCGATGCTGCGGGCCGCCAGCAGGCATTCCGAAACGGTGCTGCCGCCATCCTGCGCGGCACCGAGCAGGCGCAGGAACTGGAGCGAATAGTCCTCGTTTGCGGGCCACTGCATCCAGCCACGCGTGTCGAAGGACGGGAGCACTTCCTCGGCTGCGATATGCGTCATTTCCCCGGCGTCGTTGTCTGTGGGTGTCGGGCACCGGATGTCGGCAAGGCCGATATCAGGCGGCCCAATGGCCAACATGGAACAGGCGCGCGTCACATCTTCGGCAACTGCACGTCACAAACGCTAACCCAATTCCTTGAAGGCTCAAAGCGGATGTGACGCTTTTTTGACGACGGGCTGCGACCTCGCGCCGCACATGCCGATTGCCTCCGCATCAGGCGACTGTCGTGCGAGGCCTCCGGCAACGCTAGATCTCCGATCGCAAGATCGCCCGCGCCAGCGTCTGAGCCCGCGGCACGATGCTGTCGATGTCCAGCCATTCAAGCTCGGTGTGGACATTGCCGCCGACCGGGCCCAGGCCGCACAACGTCGCCGTTCCCACGCTGGCGGTGAAGCCGGAATCCGCGCAGCCGCCGGCGAATTCGCCGTCCAGCGTGGCTAGCCCGGAATCGACGGCAGCGGCCTGATAGGTCTGAAACATCGCCTGCGCAGCCGCATCCTGCACGAGCGGCAGAAACTCGCCGTCGATATGCAATTTTGCGCTCGTGCCGGGCACGCTGGATGTCGCCATGATGATCTCGATCGCCTGCATGATCACGGCGCGATCGGCTGGCTCGACATAGCGGAAATCGATCTCGCCGGACGCGTAGGGCGCCGTGGTGTTGACCGACTGCCCCCCGGACACCAGCCCGACATTCAGCGTGATGCCCTTTTCCATGTTGGTGAGCGCGTGGATCTGGACCACCTTGTGCGCGAGTTCGCCGATGGCGCTGACGCCGACCGCAAAATTATTGCCGGAATGCGCGGCCCGGCCGAACACCTCGAAGCGCATGAACACGCCGCCCTTGCGGCCGGTGACGATATTGCCGGACGGCCGACCGGGCTCTGAATTATAGACCGCACGGGCCGCGCGTCCCTCGCGCTCGATGATCGGCCGGGACGCACGCGACGCGATCTCTTCATCGCCCGTGATCAACACCTTGATCGGATGCGGCGCGGCATCGAATTTGTGCAGCGCTGCAGCGACGAAGACGTTGATGACGACGCCGGCCTTCATATCGGCGACGCCGGGGCCGTAGGCCTTGTTGTCCCTGATGGTGAACGGACGCTTCGCCACTTCGCCTTTCGGGAACACGGTGTCGCGATGGCCCAGCAGCAACACCGGCTTCTCGTTGCTCCCCGGTTTGGCGACGAAGCCATGCACGGCATCACCAAAGGTCTCGTTGGGCTCGCGCCATGTTTCGATGCCGTGCTCGGCCAAATGCTGCTGGAAGCGCTCGCCGACGGCATCGACGCCGGCCTTGTCGTAGGACCCGGAGTCGATGTTCACGACGTCGCGCAACAGATCGATCATCGGCTGTCGTTGCGAGGCCAGCCATTCGACGACCAGCGCCTCGGAATTGGAAGACATCGGATTGTTCATTTCAGGTTGGCGCGCATCATGCTCGCGATGTTTTCGCCGATCACCACGGTGGTGAAATGGGTGTTGGCGCGGCAATCCGCCGGCATGATCGAGGCATCGGCGACCCGCAGGCCCGCAACGCCTTTCACGGTGCCGTCGGGATTGACGACGCCGTCGTTGCGATCGAAACCGGTCATGCGACATGTGCCGGCGGCATGCTGGATATCGCCTGTCTCGCGGCGGAGCACGGCTTCGAGTTCGTCCGTCGGCAGTGCCGCCGCCTGTTGCATGGTGAGCCCGCCTTCGGCGAGGCCGATCCAATCCGAGATGCCGGTCAGCGCCGGATTGGCCGTGATCACCGCCAGCCGCTTCACAGCATCGGCCATGCGCGCCATGTCGCGCGGATCGGCCAGCATGTTCTCTTCCACGATGGGATCGACCGACGCGTCACGCGACGCCAGTTGGAGCGTGCCACGCGAATAAGCCCGGTACAGGCCGGCACCGATCGCCCCGGGATTGCCGATGCCACGGTGGTTGAACGCGATGAAGATCATATCGCGGCGGCCATCGTCGAGGCCGGACGAATAGGTCACGCAGCAATTGGTATGGCGGGTGTCGCGGTCCGTCGGTGCGATGTCGTCGCGCGTCTTGATCAGCGTCCGGAACAGCGGATGATCGAAGAAATGCCGGCCGACGGGGAGATCGCGTTCGACGGCGATTCCCATGGCCTGCAGATCGGCCGCCGGACCGATGCCCGAGCGCAACAGGATCGCCGGACTATGGATCGCGCCGCCGCACAGCACGATCTCGCGGGCAAAGATGTGCTCGGTGCCGCCGCCATCGACATGCACCACGACGCCACTGGCGCGACCGTCGGTCATGATCACCCGATCGACCAATGCATGGCCGCGGATCTCGAGATTGGCACGGTCCCGCGCCGGCTCGAGATAGCCTTCGTTGGTGGAGATGCGACGCAGATTGCGGCTATTGATCGGATAACAGGCAACGCCCTCGCCATCCGGCCCGTTGACGTCGTCGCACCATTTGTAACCGGAGGCCAGAGCGGCTTCTCGTAAGCCTTTATCGACCGGTCCCCACGTCTCCGGCGGCGCGCGATAGACCGGCAACGGCCCGCCGCGACCATGGCCGGGCGCGTCGCCGCGCTCCTCGTCGTCCTCGATCATCGCAAACAGCGGCATGACCTCTTTGGCCGACCAGCCGGCGCAACCGAGATCGGCCCATTCATCGAATGCATCGGCAACGCCGCGAATGGCGATCTGGCCGTTCATCATGGACGAGCCGCCGAGGCCCTTGCCACGCCAATAAAAACGCTGGTCCTGCGAAGCTACACGGCGCGAGTGCAGGTCCGGCCACTGCCACTTCTGCTGAAATTCGCGCTGATGGATGATCGGGATCGGATTGGCCGTCGTGACTTCCCACGGTGCATCGGCCGCCCGCCAGTCGAGGCCGGCTTCGAGCAGCAGCACGCGGGTGTCCGGATTTTCACTGAGGCGCGCGGCCATGACGGCGCCAGCCGAGCCGCCGCCGACGACGATCACATCATATATCAAATCGATTCTTCCTCACGAGTGGCGCAGCATGACGTGAGCGTCATGCGACACGACTTCGTTTGCAAGAACTATTCCCGAATGCAAGCGCCTGGCGATGGGCCGCGGCAGCAATTCCGCAAGGCCTCCATGCAAGGCCTCCATGACAGGGTGCCGGCCGCGCGTCACGCTCACCGCACCGCATCACTCGCGCGGGGATCGTCCGCAGGTTTCGCGGGCGGATCGTCATCGAGAATCGCGCGCCATCCGGCACCTTCGAGATCGTCATACTGGCCGGATCTGAGCGACCACAGGAAGCCCCACAAACCGAGGCCCCCGAGTGCCAGCGCCAATGGAATCAGGAAGATGAGCGATTGCATGACAAACCTATTTCAGGACCACGCGATTGCGCGACAGAAACACACGTTCGCCATTGCGATCGCCTTCCAGTACCAGATCCCATTGCCCGGCTGACAGCTGCGCGACACGGCCGCGATAGGTCGCAGAACCTGTCGCCGCCAGTTCGACCACCTGATCCAGACGCCGGTCGGCCGGCCGCTCCAAACGCGCGGCAAAGACGATTCCTGCCAGCGGCCTGGCGTCGCGATCAAGTGCTTCGACGCGGACCGAAGCGCCGCCATCACCATCCCTGTTGACCTGGGCATTGACCGCCCATCCGCGCGCCACCTGAGCGCGTGCGGCCACGATCTCGCTGCCATAAGCGAGGCTGGCGACATAGGGGCTGTCCACCTCGGTGCCAGGCAGGGTGTCGATGGCGAGTTTCATCATCACCGCATTGATGCCAATGATCATGCCGAAGAACACGATGAGACAAATCAGGACCGCGCGCCCGGTGATCGGGCGTCCGGATAGGGTGGTCGTGGCAGCGTCATTCATCGCAGGCTCCTTCACGGCATCACGAAATTGTCGGCGGCAGTGGCGGTCTCGCCGCTCGCCACGTCGGTGACGCGCACGGTCAGCAGTGTCGATCCAGCAGCGGACGCCGGCGCCGTCACCAGAAGGCGCAGCTCGGTGGTGCGGTCGCGGCCGACCACGATATGGGAGGGACCGACAGCGGCCGCGTCCTGCCCGACCACATGCACCGTCGCCTGCGGCAGACCTTCGACGTCGAGCTTGACCGCACGCTCGTCGCGCTTGTTGAGCAGACGGACCGTATAGGCATTCCGGATCGAGCCATCGGACAAGCGGACTGCCACCGGATTGCGATCATGCAGGACGTTGATGTCCAGCATCGCGCGCGTGGCCAGCGCATACAGCATCGTGCAGCCGACCAGAATGATCATCACCACATAGACGATCGTACGCGGACGGACGATCCGGTAGATATTCGCCAGGCCGGCCTGACGCCGTTCGATATTCACATCCGTATCATAGGCGATCAGCCGGGTCGGCCGACCGACCTTCTGCATCACGCTGTCGCAGGCATCGATGCACAGCCCGCACTGGATGCAATCCATCTGCAGCCCGTCACGGATGTCGATGCCGACCGGGCAGACATGGACGCATTGATAGCAATCGATGCAATCGCCGGCCGGGTTGCCGGCGGCACGCAGCTCGACCGATTTCTTCAGCGATGTGCGCTGCTCGCCGCGGTCGTGGCGATAGGTGACGTTGAGCGCCCATTCGTCGGTCAGCGCAGCCTGGATGCGCGGCCACGGGCACATGTACAAACAGACCTGCTCGCGCATCCAGCCGGCGAGGACGTAGGTCGTCGCCGTCAGGATCGCGATCCAGATATAGGCAATCTTCGGAGCCTGGAACGTGACCAGCTGCGTCACCAACGTCGGCGCATCGTTGAAATAGAGCACCCAGGCACCGCCGGTCCACCATGCAATCAAAAGCCAGATCGAATGCTTCAGCGTGAGTTCGACGATGCGCTCAATGGTGATGCCCTTGATGGCATTCTTCCGGATGCGTTCGCGACGATCGCCTTCGATCAGCCGCTCGACGGCGAAGAACAGATCCGTCCACACGGTTTGCGGACACAGATAGCCGCACCATAGCCGGCCGCCGACGGCATTCATCAGGAACAGCGTCAGCGCGGCGAGGATCAGCAGCCCGGTGAAGATATAGACTTCCTGCGGCCACAGCTCGATGAAGAAGAAATAGAAGCGGCCATTCGCGATATCGACCAGCACCGCTTGATTTGGAGCGCCCGGCCCGCGATCCCAACGCACGAAGGGCAGAAAATAGTAGATACAGAGGCACACCAGCATCAAGCCCCACTTGATGCGCCGGAACGTGCCCGAGACCTTCTGCGGATAGACCTTCTTCTGCGGCGCATAGAGCGGGCCGTAGTCGAATTCCGGAGGAGGGATTGGTTTATTCATGGTGGTCACTCGCTTCTGCCGAATGACCCTAGACCGCAGCGGGCCGTTTCAATTGATGCAAGTCAAAGCAGCGCCGGCAACCGGCCGCGCGCTGCTATGACTTATTGTCCACCCCCCAGGGCGTGCACATAGACCGTCAATGCCTTGATGGTCGTCGCATCCAGTCGACCGGTCCAGGCCGGCATCACGCCAGCACGGCCATTGGTGATGGTCGCCACGATCGCGGCGTGATCGGAACCATACAGCCAGATGCCGTCGGTGAGATTGGGCGCCCCCATCTCTGGATTGCCCCTGCCCGCATCACCGTGGCAGGCCGCGCAATTCTCGGCGAAGATCTTCTTGCCGGCTTCGGCATCGTAGCCCTTCGTCGTCGAAAGCCCGGCGAGCGCGCGCACATAGTTTGCGGCTGTTTCGATTTCCGGCTTCTTCAGGATGCCATCACGACCGAATGCAAGCATGACACCGTCATGGGCTTCGGCATGGCCGGAGCGGGTGCCGAACTTGATCGTCTTTTCGATCTGATCCAGCGAGCCGCCCCATAGCCAGTCGTCGTCGTTGAGGTTGGGATAGCCGCTGGAGCCGGCCGCGCCCGTGCCGTGACACGGCGCGCAATTGTCGCCGAACACAGTCTTGCCCATGGCGCGGGCCAGACCCAGCAAGGCGGGATCCTTTTCGATGTCCGCCAGGCTCGCATTGCCCAGCGCAGCCATCTTATCACCGCGGATCTTGCCGAGATTGGCAAGCTCGGCGCCGAGATCCGCGCGTGACGAATAGCCGATCACGCCTTTTGCGTAACCGGCGGCCAACGGCCAGGACGGATAGACGACCCAATAGCCCACGGCCCAGATGATAGTGAGATAGAAGGTCCACACCCACCAACGCGGCAGCGGCGTGTTCAGCTCCTTGATGCCATCCCAGGAGTGCCCCGTGGTGGCCGTCCCGGTCGCGTGGTCGCGTTCTTCGTGATGATCGCTCATGATGGCATCAATCCTCTCGCAGCGGCATCTGCGCCGCAGCGTCGAACGTGGCTTTGTTGCGCGGCCACAGCGCATAGACGACGATGGCGATGAAGATCGCGACGAACACCGGCGTCCAAAGCGAAAGCACGATATTTGAGGCGAAGTTCTCGACGGTCAGAACGGCACGCATGATGGGTCCTCAGCGCAAGTTGGCCTTGTCGTTGTAAAGTTTGAAATCGACGAGCGTGCCGAGCATCTGCAGATACGCGACCAGCGCATCCATCTCGGTCGGCGCGCCCGGCTTGCCGTCGAAATTGCGCGCGACGGCCTTCGGATAACGCTTGGTCAGTGCCTCGACATCGCCATTGTCGGGATCAGCCTGAGTCTTTAGATCGGCCGCCCGGCATGACCGACTGCGGCACGACGCTCTGCGGCTTGTTCAGATGCGCGACGTGCCACTCGTCGGAATACTTGGCACCGATGCGCGCGAGGTCCGGCCCCGTGCGCTTCGATCCCCATTGAAACGGATGGTCGTACATGCTCTCGGCAGCGAGCGAATAGTGGCCATATCGCTCCACTTCATCGCGCAGCGCACGCACCATCTGCGAATGGCAGAGATAGCAGCCTTCGCGGACATAGACGTTGCGTCCGGTCAGTTCGAGCGGCGTATAGGGCCGCATGCCCTCCACTGCCTCGACGGTGCTCTTGAGATAGAACAGCGGCGCAATCTCGACGATACCGCCGATGGCAATGACGAGCACGATGCCTGCGACCAGGATCATCGAATTCTTCTCGAAGATTTGGTGTCTGCTCCAGAACGACATGTCTGATCCTCACTCCGCAGGCTGCAGCGCGTCGCTGCCGTGCGCGCCGTCGGATGCATCTTCGCCGACACGCACCGTCATCCATAACTTGTAAGCCATGATCAGCGCGCCGATCAGGAATAACCCGCCGCCCGCTGCACGGATGATGTAGAACGGGTGCATCGCTTCGACGGTCTCGATGAACGAGTATTCGAGGAAACCGAGCGAGGTGTAGGCGCGCCACATCAAGCCCTGCAGGATGCCGGACACCCACATCGCCGAGATGTAGAGAACGATGCCGAGCGTCGCGATCCAGAAGTGCCACTCGACCAGCTTGAGGCTGTAGAGCTGCTTGCGATTCCACAGCCACGGCACCAGGCAATACAGCGCGCCGAACGAAACGAACCCGACCCAGCCCAATGCGCCGGAATGGACGTGGCCGATGGTCCAGTCGGTGTAGTGGCTCAGCGAGTTGACGACCTTGATGGACATCAGCGGACCTTCGAAGGTCGCCATGCCATAGAACGCTACCGACACCACCATCATGCGCAGTACGGGATCGGTGCGCAGCTTGTCCCACGCCCCCGACAGCGTCATCAGGCCGTTGATCATGCCGCCCCAGGACGGCATCCACAGCATGATGGAGAACGTCATGCCGAGGGTCTGCGTCCAGTCGGGCAGCGCCGTGTAGTGCAGGTGATGCGGGCCGGCCCAGATGTAAAGAAAGATGATCGCCCAGAAGTGCACGATCGACAGCCGATACGAATAGATCGGCCGCTCGGCACGCTTCGGGATGAAGTAATACATGATGGCCAGAAAGCCGGCGGTCAGGAAGAAGCCCACGGCGTTGTGGCCATACCACCACTGGAACATGGCATCCTGCACGCCGGCCCAGGCGACATAGGACTTGGAGCCGAAGATGGAGACAGGCAGTGCCGGATTATTGCCGAGATGCAGCACGGCGATGGTGACGATGAAGGCGAGATAGAACCAATTGGCGACGAAGATATGCGGCTCCTTGCGCTTCATCAGCGTCGTCAGGAACACCAGCAGATACATCACCCAGACGATGGTGAGCCACAGATCGGCATACCATTCCGGCTCGGCATATTCCTTCGACTGCGTGACACCGAGCAGATAGCCGGTCCCGGCGATGACGATGAACAGATTGTAGCCGAGCACGACGAACCATGGCGACAAATCGCCGGCCAGCCGCACGCGACAGGTCTTCTGCACGACATAGAACGACGTCGCAATCAGCACATTGCCGCCAAAGGCGAAGATCACCGCCGACGTATGCAGCGGGCGCAGACGGCCGAAACTCGTCCACGGCAGATCAAAATTGAGCGCTGGCCATGCCAGCTGCAGGGCGATCAGCAATCCGACCAGAAAGCCGGCGATGCCCCAGAACACGGCAATCACCGACGCAAACTTGATCGGGCCGAAATTGTAGTTCGGTCGACCGTTGATCTCCTGCGGCGGCAGTGCGCCGCGCGCGAAGTAGCGATTGAGGATCGCGAACAACGAGGCCAGCGCGGCTGCGCCGAACACGCTGGCGTGAAACGCATAGGCTGCATCTTCGGCTTTGGCGGACGCGATGATCGCGAGGAATACCGTGGCGATGCAAGCAACGGAGAGACCCGACTCTCCCATCGTCATCCACTTCACGTCGTCAGCTTGTCTGATCATGATGAATTTTTCCCCAGCACGCGTCCATCAATCACATCGCCGGTATCGGCATATTGATCGATATCAAAACCACCGCGTTATCCGCAGTTGCCGAGCAGGTCATCGAGCTTGTCGAGCAGCCGCACGCGCCCCGGAAGAATTTCGATGGCACCGCGACGCTCCAGCTTGGCGAGGGTGCGGCATACGGTTTCCACGGTGAGCCCGAGATAGTCGGCGATGTCCCTGCGGCTCATCGGCAGCGGCAGCGGATCGACGTCTTTGCCGATGTGCAACAGGCGATCGCGCCATTCGGCAAGGAAGCGCGCAAGCTTTTCGTCGGCGGGGCGGCGGCCAAGCGAGAACATCTGCTCATAGGAATCGGTGAGGTCGCACGCGACCGAAGCGATCACCGCATGCAGCATGTAAGGCCGGTGGCTGACGAACTGCGCAAAGCTCTCGCGTGCGATTTCCCATACCAGTGCCGGGCCGATGGTGACGGCCGAGATTTCATGGCGTTGCTGTGCGGCGATTTCCAGCGCTGCGCCGGGCAGCCCGAAGCCGACGATCTGCCGCCGGCTGTCGCCAATGCCGCGCGACAGGCAGACCACGCCTTCGATCACGCTGAAGCAGCGCGCCGCGGGGGCCCCTTGCGCGAACAGGACTTCATTGGCTCCGCGCGGAACCCGCTCGCCCATCGCCATCAGCTGGCGGCGGTCGGCGAGATTGAGCCGCGACAGAAAATCGGTCGAAGGTCCGGACGCGGTCGTGCAGAGCATCAAGGTCGAACTGGCCATCGGCTGTGTCATGTCTCCCCCCGGGCTGCGCGCGCTCGCGAGAATATGTGCGGCATCATTGGGATAGACGCTCGGCAGAAGCCGACATTGACGTGCAT